>JAGCJE010000281.1 GCA_017648225.1 Kiritimatiellia bacterium
GATGTCAATGAGAAAGAAGAATAAAAATGGACGCAAAAGCCTGGGAAAAGGTCGATGATCTTATCGACAAGAATCAGAACAAGACGATTAAGGAATACTTCGCCGAAGATCCCGATCGTGCCGCGAAGTTTTCGCTCGAGGCGGCCGGCTGGTTCCTCGACTATTCCAAGAACCGCATTGACCGCGAGATGATGAAAGCACTTATCAAGCTCGCCGAGAAATCCGATCTCAAGGCCGAAATCGAGAAGATGTTCACGGGTAAGAAGATCAACGCCACCGAAGGCCGCGCCGTTCTTCATACCGCTCTTCGCAATATGGATTCCAAGGCGAAGATCAAGGTCGACGGTAAGGACGTTATGCCCGGCGTGAGGAAGGTTCTCGCTGCGATGGGAGATTTTTCCGACACGATCCGCAACGGAAAGTGGAAGGGCTTTACTGGCAAGCGCATCAAGTACGTCGTCAACATCGGCATCGGCGGCAGCGATCTCGGCCCCGTAATGGCTAATCTCGCGCTTACGCCCTACACGAAGCGCAATATGAAGTTCTTCTTCGTCTCCAACGTCGACTCGACCCACCTCGCCGAGACGCTCCGTGAAGTGAAGGCCGATCAGACGCTCTTTATCGTCGCGTCGAAGACGTTCACGACCCAGGAGACGATGTCCAACGCAGAGGCCGCTAAGGCATGGCTCGTCGAGAAGCTCGGCTCCAAGAAGGCCGTCGCTAAGCACTTTGTCGCCGTTTCGACCGCCGCGAAGGAAGTCGCAGATTTCGGTATCGACGTTAAGAATATGTTCGGCTTTTGGGATTGGGTCGGCGGCCGCTACTCGCTCCCCTCGGCGATCGGTCTTTCGCTTATGATCGCCATCGGCCGCAACAACTACAAGAAGCTCCTGAAGGGCTACTACAAGATGGACCGCCATTTCCGTACGGCCCGCTTTGAGCGCAATATGCCTGTTATTCTCGCGCTTCTTGGTATTCTTTATCACAACGGCTACGGCGCCGAGAGCTACTGCGTCCTTCCTTACGATCAGTATCTTTCGCGCTTCCCCGCCTATCTCCAGCAGATGGATATGGAGTCGAACGGCAAGTGCGTCGATAAGAACGGCGAGGCCGTCACTTACACTACTGGTCCCATCGAGTGGGGCGAGCCCGGCACTAACGGCCAGCACTCGTTCTATCAGCTCATCCATCAGGGTACCCACCTTATTCCCTGCGACTTCATCGGCTGCTCGAAGACCCACAATCCCGTTGGCGATCTTCACGACAAGCTTATGGCCAACCTTTTCGCCCAGACCGAGGCTCTCGCATTCGGTAAGACGGCCGAAGAATGCGCCAAGGAGGGCGTCGAGAAGAAGCTCATTCCGTTTAAGACTTTCGAGGGTAATAAGCCGACGAATACGCTCTTAACCGATCAGCTCACGCCCGAGACGCTCGGTGCGCTCGTCGCTCTTTATGAGCACAAGGTTTTCGTCCAGGGCGTAATCTGGAACGTCTACAGCTACGATCAGTGGGGCGTCCAGCTCGGCAAGGTTCTCGCGAAGGGCGTTCTCAGCGATTTGACGGCGAAGAAGCCCTCGATGAAGCACGACGCCTCTACGAATCAGCTTATCGCC
>JAGCJE010000002.1 GCA_017648225.1 Kiritimatiellia bacterium
CCTTGAGCGTCAGCCTCAAGCCGCGCTTCTTAACGTCGCTGATGAAAATGAAAATCGCATCATCAGGAGCGCTCGCGAAAATCCTGCGCTTAAAATTATCGTCCCCGATTTTGAACTGATCGTCATATACCGCGGTCGATAGGTTGAGCTGACGGCGATAGTCGGTTACTGCGCCTTCGCCGAGACCTTCTATCGCGATATTAAGTTCTCCGAAATTCTGATACGCGCCCATCGTCGAATAATTGGCGTCGGCGCGGTTGTCGTGAATATCCTTCGTGAGATTCTTGTCGCCCGTCCAAAGCGAATCAACGTTGAACTGAAGCCTGAGATTTTTAGCTCCTCCGTCGACCATGCACCCGAGTCGTCCGTTGCCGAGCGGGTACCATGAATTCTCCCAGCCTCTTCCGGGCTGATTGTCCCAAATCACATTTTCCGCGCCAAAAGCAAGAACGCCAAGAAAAGCGAATACGACAGCTAATGTTTTTCTCATCTTAACTCCTCTTTAATTTACAAACAGTATACCCAATCCACATGCATATAGTCAACCCGCCCTAGGGATATTCCTCATTCCAAGCCCTGTTGACGTTCTTATAAGAGTTCTGATATAATTCCTTACAGGTTGAGCTTGTAAATAACTTCATTAAAAAAAACTCCATATTATGAAAAAAATTGTTTTTTTCGCCGCAGTCATTTTTTGCTTACAACCATCTTCCCTTTTTGCAGATTCATTCCCCCATATACTCTATGAAGATTGCAATCAATGCGGGGGCCGTGGAATTATTAAGAGGGGGTATGATTATAGCACATGCAAACAATGTGATGGAGATGGAGAATTTATCCCAGGACAACATATAACAGAACTAATAGTGCTGATTTTAATTGTAGGCTCCATAGCAAAATCCCTATAGTGCACTCTGTCTTATTGCTAAGTTCATTGTTATTCGCATTTACTCAATCAAAAAAAGACCGCCGCTAAAAAAGCGACGGTCATTTTTAGTACCCTTAATAAGTCTCAGCTTAACCGACCGTACCGCCGGCGGCCTCAATCTTGGCCTTGGCAGCTGCGGAGCAAGGAACCTTAACAGTGAACTTCTTGGTGAGTTCGCCATTGCCGAGAACCTTGATTTTCGGGCGCTTGTTGTCGGAGAATCCGGCCTTGGCGAGAGTCTCGACGGTGATTTCGGCACCGGCTTCGAACTTCTTCTCAAGATCGGAAACGTTGACACCGAGAGCCTTGGCGTTGAACGCCGCATTGTTGAAGCCACGCTTAGGAATACGGCGGACGAGGGGCATCTGGCCACCTTCGAAGCCGAGTTTCTGCTTGTGACCCTTGCGGGCGCCCTGACCCTTGTGACCGCGCGTGGACGTCTTGCCCATGCCCGAACCACAGCCGCGGCCGACGCGTTTACGACGCTCGCGGGCTCCGGGGGTATTGGTGAGATTGCTCAATTCCATGATAGTAACTCCTTTCGCACTTACGCTCTGGCGGTGGCGATTTCTTCGGCCGAACGGAGCTTCAAGAGAGCGTTCATCGTAGCCTTGACTACGTTGAGACGGTTCTTGGAGCCGAGCGACTTGCCTACGGCGTCACGGATGCCGACCGCTTCGAGAACGGGACGCATACCGCCGCCAACGATGAGGCCAGTTCCGTCGGGAGCCGGCTTCAAAAGAACGCGGCCGCCGTCGCAAACGCCCTCAACCTCGTGGGGGATCGTCTTGCCCTTGAGCGTGATCTTGCGCATATTCTTGCGCGCTGCCTCGCCGCCCTTGCGGATGGCGTCGGAGACTTCATTGGCCTTGCCGAAACCGACACCGACCTTGCCCTCCTTGTCACCGACGACGATGACGGCGGAGAAGCTCATACGACGACCGCCCTTGACGGTCTTGGCGCAGCGGTTGACGAACACGTTGTGCTCGTCGAGCTCGTCCTGCTGAGCCATCTCGTTACGCTTATCGCGATTCTGAGCCATAATTACTTAGCCTCCTCTTTCTTAGCGCTGATCGAAAGGCCCGCCTCGACGGCAGACTCGACGATGGCCGCAACGCGGCCGGTGTACTTGAAGCCACCGCGATCGACGACGACAGTCGCGATACCCGCGGCCTTGGCGGCCGCAGCGGCGGCCTGGCCGAGGCTCTTGGCAACTTCGAGATTGTTCTTCGTCTCTTTGAGCGAGCTCGCGGAGGCGAGAGTCTTGCCGGCATCGTCGTCGATGAACTGAACGTACATGTTCTTGTTCGTGACGCAGATGGACATACGCGGACGCTCCGCGGTACCGACGATGCGCTGACGGAGGCGGAGATGCCTCTTCTGGCGCTGAACTTTGCGATTGAACATTTCGCTTTCTCCCTACTGTCGCGATTAAGCGACCTTCTTGCCCTGTTTGCGGCGGATCTTCTCGCCGACGTACTTGATACCCTTGCCCTTGTAGGGTTCGGCCGGGTAGAACGCGCGGATGCGGGCGGCGGCTTCGCCGACGAGCTCCTTGCTGATACCCTTAACCGTGACCTGAAGACCGTCGTTCTCGACGGTAACGGTCAATCCCTCGGGGATGGTGTAGATTTTGGGAGACGCGAAACCGAGCGAAAGAGCGAGCTCGCTGCCCTTGAGGACAGCCTTGAAACCCGTACCTTCGATCGAAAGCTGCTTCGTGTAGCCCTGCGACACGCCGATAA
>JAGCJE010000042.1 GCA_017648225.1 Kiritimatiellia bacterium
AGAACATGATCACTGGCGCTGCTCAGATGGATGGCGCTATCCTCGTCGTTTCCGCCGTTGACGGCCCTATGCCCCAGACCCGCGAGCACGTTCTTCTCGCCCGTCAGGTCGGCGTTCCGAAGATTGCCGTCTTCCTTAACAAGTGCGACCTTGTTGACGACGCCGAAATGCTCGAGCTCGTCGAGATGGAAGTCCGCGACCTCCTTTCCAAGTACGACTACGATGGCGACAACGCTCCCGTTATCCGCGGCGCCGCTTATCCCGCCACCCAGGCCGCTTCCAAGGACGATGCCGCCTGCAATTGCATCACCGAGCTCATGGACGCTCTCGACACCTACATCCCCGAGCCTGAGCGTGAACTCGACAAGCCCTTCCTTATGCCGATCGAAGACATCTTCTCGATCGAAGGTCGTGGTACGGTCGTTACCGGTCGTGTCGAGCGCGGCGTGATCAAGGTTGGTGACGATGTTGAAATCGTCGGTCTCAAGCCTACCGCCAAGACCGCTTGCACGGGCGTTGAAATGTTCCGCAAGCTCCTCGAGCAGGGTCAGGCTGGTGACAACGTCGGCTGCCTCCTCCGTGGTACGAAGAAGGAAGAAGTTACCCGTGGTCAGGTTCTCGCCAAGCCCGGTTCCATCACTCCTCACACGGAGTTCAAGGGCCAGGTTTACGTCCTCACGAAGGACGAGGGCGGCCGTCACACCGCGTTCATGAAGGGCTATCGTCCTCAGTTCTACATCCGTACGACCGACGTTACGGGCGACATTCAGCTCCCCGAGGGCGTTGAGATGGTCATGCCTGGCGACAACGTCGAAATCACCGTCAAGCTCATCGCTCCCGTCGCTCTCGAAGAGAAGATGCGCTTCGCTATCCGTGAAGGCGGCCGCACCGTCGGCGCCGGTACGGTATCGGCCGTGATCAAGTAATAGATCAAGGTCTTCTGTGAGATGCCCGCCCGTCAGCACCGGCCGAAAGTGGTCGGTCGGGACGGCGGGTGGGCTCTGAAACTTACAAGACTGAAAGTAGAGAAATAAAATGCGTGATCTCGCGATTTTGTCGTGCACCGAGTGCAAGCGCCGCAACTACACCACGACCCGTAACAAAAAGACGACGACTGAGCGTCTCGAGAAGGTGAAGTTCTGCCCCAGCTGCCGTAAGCGCACGACCCACAAGGAAACCAAGTAAGGTTTTCCCTCCGATTTTTAGGGTAGTAGCACAATGGCAGTGCAGCGGTCTCCAAAACCGCCTATGGGGGTTCGATTCCCTCCTACCCTGCCAATAATGGAGAATGAAATAAATGAGCAAACTAAAAAAAACTCAGGAATACATGGCCAGCGTAAAAGCTGAGGCCAAGAGAGTGACATGGCCCACGAAGCGTGAGCTTTGGGAGTCGTCTCTCGTCGTTATTGCGTTTATTTTCATTCTCGCCGTCACGACTGGTGTTTGCGATAAGGTTATCCAGTTCGTTTTAGGACTGTTCCTGAACAAGTAAGGCCTTTAAGGGGTAACGTAATGGAAAAACAGTGGTTTGTCTTGCACACCTTGACCGGTCAGGAGAACAAGGTACAGCGTTCGATAGAGGCTCGTGTTAAGATCGAGCGTATGGAAGATTATATCGGCCGCTGTGTAATTCCTACCGAGAAGGTCAGTGAGAAGAAAAATGGCAAGAAACGCACTATAGTCAAAAAGTTTTTCCCTGGTTACGTTCTTTGCGAGTTGGCCCTTTATGATGAAGCGCGCGGTGTTGATGACAACGGGCGCAAGGCGATTTATGAGCGGACATGGCAGTTTCTCCGCGAAACCCCTGGTATGATCGGTTTCGTCGGGAGCGATCGTCCGATGCCCCTTAAGAAGCATGAAGTTGACGCTATTCTCCTTGATAAGCCCAACGGGGCTCAGGATGTCGAGCGTCCGAAATTCAATTTCTCCGTAGAGGATACGGTGAAGATAAACGATGGCGCGTTCATGGGTTTGACGGGCCAGGTTTCAATGGTTGATCCCGACAAGGGCAAACTCAAGGTTGAGGTAAA
>JAGCJE010000282.1 GCA_017648225.1 Kiritimatiellia bacterium
AATGCCGTGACCGCAGCCGGGGCAATAGTGGGTAAAGCTCACGTTCTTGCCGCTTCGGGGGAACTTGGCGTACATACCCTTCTGTTCAATCGTAGCCATAATACATCCTCTCCTTCGCGGCTTCAACGGCCTCGTCGACCGATACGACTTCGCCGCCCATGCGGTTAACCATCTTAACGCCCGTGGCCTCGGCGCCGAGCCCCGCCTTCGCGAGGTTAAGCCTCACATCGTCGGCGAACTGGCCTGCGTCAAGCTCGATCGTCATGATCTTACGGCCCTTCGCCGCGGAAGCGAGCTGTTCGCGCGGGAACGGATTAAGCGTAATCGGACGGAATACGCCCGCTTTAATTCCTTCTTTGCGGAGAGTCTCCGCCGTCGTGCGCGCGATACGGCCGGAAATGCCGTAGCCGACAATGAGAAGCTCGGCGTCATCGGCGAGATACGATTCACCCATCGCATCGGCCGCCATCGCCGCGTACTTCTCCTGAAGATGGCGGTTAAACTCAGCCTGCTGGGCGGCGTCGAGATAAATGGACTTAACGAGATTTTCGCGCGTCTTCGCTTCGCCCTGAGCCGCCCAATCAGAGAAATCGGGAACGGCGGGGACCTCATCGGGAAGCGTTACCGTCTCCATCATCTGACCTTGGAGACCGTCGGCGTAGACCACGGCTGGAGTGCGCCACTTCGCGGACATCTCAAACGCCTTCACCGTAAGATCGAACATCTCCTGGGCGCTCGCGGGAGCGAGGGTGAACGTCTGGTAGCTGCCGTGACCGCCGCCCTTGACGGCGGGAGTATAGTCGGACTGCTCGGGATAGACGTTGCCGAGACCGGGACCCGCACGGTTGATGTTTACGACGACAGAGGGAAGCTCCGCTCCGGCGAGATACGAAAGGCCCTCCTGCATAAGAGAAAAACCGGGGCCGCTCGTTGCCGTCATAGAAAGTTTACCTGCGCCAGCCGCGCCGAACATCATATTGACGCTCGCCGTCTCGCATTCGGCCTGAACGAACGTTCTGCCGAGCATGGGGAACCACTTCGCCGCGCCGTGCGCAATCTCGCTCGCGGGCGTTATAGGATAGCCGAAATAAAGTTCGCACCCCGCATAAAGTGCGCCCATTACGACGGCCTCGTTACCTTTTACAAACTTTGTCATTTATGATCACCTTCCAGCCCGCTTCCATGCGGACCAATTTTCGATATCCGTATATTATACCACAAAGACCGCACTACTTGGTACCAACCGCGAACACTTCCTCTGTTTCCAGTTTGCTTTTAGCAATTCTGCGCTACGTGAACTGGCAGAAACATTAGTCTACCTTACGGCAGAAACTTAAAGCATAGGGGGCGGTAGCACGGTATCGCGTCACCGACCGGGGTAAGCGTATACTTGGCGCGGTCGAACGAATATACCTGAATCTCGTTCGACATCTTATGTCCGACGACCATAAATTTTTCGCTTGGCATAAGTTCAAAATCGCGCGGAAACTTACCCTTAAGTGGAGCGATATTCTTAAGCTCAAGCTCCCCGTTGTCCTTCACCTCAAAAAACGCTATCGAATCACATCCCCTATTGGATGCCATTAAAACCTTACCGTCAGCCGTAAGCTTAATCGCCGCGGCCTTCGTCGTAAGGGGGTCAGTCCCCTTAGGTAGCATCGACCACTTACCAATGTGAGTGAATTTTCTTTTACCATCGTACGCGTAACTAGTAACCGACGAGGATAACTCGTTTAATACAAAGAAATATTTACCACATCTCGAAAATATTGCGTGCCTCGGTCCATCACCGGGATCAGATTTTATACTAAATGGGAAATGAGGACGGCAGCGAATCGCGGAATAGGATGATAGGAAGTAGTAATTAGGGAATGGGTAATCATAAAAGAAAATTCTATCGCATCCTAAATCAATTACGCCAATCATCTTTCCTTCTGGCGTATAAACCATACAATGGGCATAAGCCTTCTTCTGGCGATCTTCTCTAGGGCCCATATATATATTGGCTAACCTAGATGAAGCAAAGTCACATATCCCGCCATCTTCAGTAAGCGACATTAAACCATAACATCCCGAAGTATATGCTGCAAATGCGTATGATTTTTCATTAGGCGAAATCGCTACATGGCACGGCACTTCGCAAGGCAGCGTGGCGAGCTTAGTCATCTCGCCTATGCGATTATCTTTTATATCGAATACTACAGCCGCGCCGCGATTTTTACCATCGCGCTTTTCAGAAATAAAACTGTAAAGCTTGTCGCCCTTCTTGTTGATCTGAAAGTACGTAGTACCTTCAACGCCCTTTACAGTCTGAACGATTTTCGCCGCGCCTGTTGCATCGTCGCATTCTAAAACATGGAGCGCCTCTTTATTAGGCGCGCCCGGATTAGATCCGACGATACAGTAACAGATTGCGGCGAAAAACGCGTTCATAACGGCATCAGTTTTTGAACGAATGGATCGGAGCGGGAATACGCCCCTTGCGCCCAATCATATCGGCGCATGAGAACTTAGACACCTTCATCACGGGCGCATACCCGAGAAGTCCGCCGAACTCAACCGTATCGCCAACCGTCTTGCCGGCGACAGGAATAATTCTTACGGCCGTCGTCTTCTGGTTGATCATGCCGATAGCCGCTTCATCAGCGATAATTCCCGAAATCGATGTGGCGGGAGTATCACCCGGAATCGCGATCATATCGAGACCCACGGAGCAGACGCACGTCATCGCCTCAAGCTTCTCGATCGTAAGAGCGCCGGCGTTCACGGCATCGATCATACCCTGATCCTCAGATACGGGGATAAACGCACCCGAAAGACCGCCGACATAACTCGAAGCCATCACGCCGCCCTTTTTAACCTGATCGTTCAAAAGCGCGAGCGCCGCTGTCGTACCGGGTGCGCCGGGATGCTCAAGACCGATCTCCTTGAGAATATC
>JAGCJE010000283.1 GCA_017648225.1 Kiritimatiellia bacterium
ACGGGGAACATAGCGTGCGCTTCAAGTGAAATCTGCTCCTCGACATTCGTCACGTTAAAAACCAGCTCACGCATCGCAAGACGCGAAGGAATCCACGGCCCGCCGGTTGAGGTGTAACCTGGACAGTTATGAAGCCCGAGTTCAATATTGCGCTTCTCTGCCTCATCGCAGGCGAATCTGACGAGCGCCAACCATTCAGGGCTGAATGCAATAATCTTCCCGTTCGGAGGATTGTCGATTTTGGATGCCCAAGGCGTACAGATATCGCACATCCCAAATATCGTCGCCGAGCCGATCCCGACTTCAGCGAACCAGTCGAGATCCTTTACTATTCCCTCCTTGGAGACATGCGAACCCATCCAATGCCACCAAACGCCCGTCTTCGCTGAAGCGTTTGAGTTTTTACCTGACGCCGAACATACCAAAACCAACCCTATCAATATCGAAAATAAAAATTCTATCGCTTTTCGTCTTTTAGTCATAACAACAACTACCTTACTGCAGCCACCCTCTTCGCAAGGATCGGCAATCCGGGATCGCGAGCTCCGCACGTCGCAAAAGCCGCAAATTTCGCACGGTTGGCGGATATCCAATCGTATGCCTCATCAAGATCCTTTACGCTAACCGCCTTCTCCGCGTCGATTCTCTTTAGAAGCTCATCCGAATTTATCGAACGGTCCGCCGTTCCGCCTGCGTCATAAACCGGCAAAAGAAGAAGCTTGTCGCACGGACGCACGGTTTCATTGAACATCTCTGCAAGACCATTGAGCATCTTTCTCAAAGGCGCATACCCGTGAGGCCGCCATACGACGCATATCCCTTCCGGATGCGCCTCGGCAAGCGTCGTCCACATCGCCTTTATCTTTTCGGGATTGTGAGCGTAATCGTCGTACACGCCGTCGCCGACTTTCTGAAGGCGCCTTTCGACGCCGCCGAACTTCAAAAGCGCCTCCTTCGCCGCCGCCTCGTCGCACCCGAGAGCCTTCGCCATTTCAAGCGCGAGAAAAGCGTTGTTCCTGTTGTGTCTACCGGGAACAGAAACATCCGCCTCGCCGTAAACTCTGCGTCCTTCGACAAGCGGGCCCGGCATTCCCGCGACAAACGCGTCGAAAACCTCGTCCATCTCCTCTTTGGAATAATGATCAGCCGAAGCGTTCGTAACAACTGCAGCATAAGGCTTAAACGCCACGAGCGATTTATCGCTCTCGTCGACTTCGGCGACGGCGTATTCTCCGCGCCCGAACCTGACGGCGCCTTCCCAGCCGGGGACATTCGCACCGTTTACACACATCGGGTCAAGCCCGCATTCCGCGAGAATATGACCCAGCATCGCCGTAACAGTCGACTTGCCGCAAGTGCCGACGACGGCAACGAGCTTATACGGTGAGAGCGTCCTTGAAAGCGCCTTGGCGCGATGAGTGACGCTGATGCCCAGCTCTCGGGCCTTCTTCAGCCCAGGATTATCCTCTTCGATGGCCGTTGAAACTATCACCTCGTCGGTCATTTCGTCGACTCCGCTTCCGTCGTCAGGAAAGCATTTCACGCCTAGCGACTCGAGAAAACGGATATTAGGCGTTCCGAGAGTACGGTCGGCGCCCGTCACCTCGTCTCCTAGTCTGACAAGCGCAGTGGCTAACGCGCTCATCCCGACTCCGCCGATTCCTATAAGATGACGCTTCATCACTTCGCAAGCTCCTTGAGAGTCTTTCTTACCGCTTCAACCATCTCTGCCGGATTACTTAAATCCTTGACCGCCTTCTCCATCGGACACATCCCGGTCCTGTCGCGGTTTATAATCTCTTTTACGATTTCCGATCCGCTCGCCTTTACATCGTAGTTTTCCAAAAATTCCTTCGCCCCTTCACTCATGATTTTCGCATGGACCTCCTTCGCTCCGCCGGCAACACATATTGCGGCTGCGGCGCGCCCTATCACCTTGTCGGCGACTATCACGCCTTCGAGCTTTCCGCTGTCCAGAAAAACAAGAAGAGGCTTGATGCCACGTCCCTTGTCGCGTGCGATAATGACTCCGTTCCTGCCGAGAACGCAGGAGTCGCCGCGCTCAATGCATGAAATCATCTCCGCCGTCAAATCGCCCGACGACATCGGCAGAACTTCTCTCTGGCGATCGAACCCTTTAACTATAATCGCGGAGGCGGGTCTTACCGGACAGACGTGCTCGCACGCGCCGCACCCGACGCACGCCGTCTTATCCACAACTATGGCCCCGTCCACGAGATGAAGCGCTTTTACGGGACATTTGCGAACACACGCCTGGCAATATTCCTGTTTATCGCCGCTCGCGTTCCTGAGACACAGATCCTTTTTCCAGATGGCGTGGCCGATATGAAGATTGGCACGCTCCTTCGTTCTCGGTTTCAACGCTCCCGCCGGACACGCGCGAGCGCACTTGTAATCGCACGAAAGCCGGCAATATCCGTTCTGGAAATACATCTCTGGCTGGCCGAACGTTTTCAGATCGACGGATTGACGCAAAACGTTCATCGGACAGCGCGTCACGCAAAGTCCGCAGCCGACACACTTGACGTTGAAGATTTTTCTGGACACGGCGCCCGGCGGCATAATCGGCGACGGACGCGAAGGCACTCCCGGCATCGATACGGCCGCAAGACCGCCGTCAGTCGTCTTCTCTACCGTGTGCGCCGCGGCAAGAACGGCGACGCCCTTTATAGCGGTCCTTCTGGATACCTCGAGTTCTTTCGCGTCACCCGTATTGTTTATTTTAACTTCTCCTTTTTTACCGCTTCGCGGGAAGCACTTTCTGCAATTTTCACATCCCCTGCAAATCTTATCGCTCAAGAGACTTTTTTTCGAAAGTACGGAAAACAGGGAGCCGAACGGGCACACCCAGTTGCACCAGACTCTCCCCTTACCGAAAAACACGCTCGCGACGACCAAAGCGAACATCACCAATCCGCACAGCACAACCGCATTCACCGATGCAGATTCTCCAGAAGAGACGCCCAATATATTTCCTACCCCAGAAGCGTCGTTGCCAACCGCGTTGCCGCCCGTAAGAGCCATCATCGACTTACTGACGATTGAATAAGGATTTATAAGATGGGCCAGCGCCCCTAAACCACACGCGATAAGAATAGCGAAGACGGCGAAAACCGACCACCTTACGGCGAGTTGAACGCGACTAACGGGCAGACGCGTACAGACGCGGCGTACAGTCTTTCGGGGACTTGCAATCCTCGCGATAAAACTCTGCACTATTCCGAGCGGACAGAGGCACTCGCAAAAAAAGCGTCCCCAGACAGGAGTAAGTGCGAGAATAATCAGAAAACCGCACGAGAACGCAGGCTGCACCAGAAGCGGATAATCGCTCCAGATTCTCAACCACGACGACGCGTCCACAGTGAATGCCGCTATAACGGAAACGATGACCGCCAGCGAAATCACCCTTTTCGCAGACCACACTAGCAACGCTTTCCAAAATCTCCAATTCTTCATTTCGAGATCTCCCTGTCGATAAGACCGTCTATCCAATCGTCTATCTTTGCGATTTCCTTAGATATGTTAATCGATTGAGGACAATGCCCGAGACATCTGTCGCACCCCGTACAATGCTCCGCGCGGCGCAACGGGTCGGGGATCGCCTTGGCGAATTCCTCCAAAACCTTTCTGTCTGAAGGATAGTCCTTCATCGTAATTATATTATTGCGGAACGCAAAGTGCGCCGGGATATCCAGTCCGTACGGACACGGCATACAGTAGTTGCAGTGCGTACACGGAATCGTCTTGAATCCGAGATAAGCCTTCGCCGCGCGCTCAAGAGCCTCGAACTCCTTCGCGCTGCAGACCTTGAGTGGCGAAAACGTCTCGACATTCTCTTTGATATGCTCCTCGAACGTCATCCCGGAAAGAACGGTCATCACATTCGCATGAGATCCGCAGAATCTGAACGCCCACTTCGCAGGCGTCGCCTCAGGATCAAGATGCGTCAGCTCCTTGGCGACGGCGTAATTGTATTTGGCGAGGCTCCCGCCCAAAAGCGGCTCCATGATCGCTACGGGTATTTTACGCCTGGTCAGCTCATCGTAGAGATATTTCGCGTCAAGGTTGCGCTTGTTCACCTCTTTGGCGTGGCGCCAGTCGACGTAATTCATCTGAATCAGACAGAAATCCCATTTGTACCTGTCATGATTCTGCATGCACCACTCAAAAACCTTCGGGTCGCCGTGAAACGAAAACCCGAGATTTTTTATTCGCCCCGATTTGCGCAGTTCGACGCACCAGTCCAGCGCCCCGTTCTCGAGATAGCGTTTAGAGAACGTCTTGAAGTCGCCGTTGCCGACCGAATGCAGAAGATAATTGTCGATATAATCGGTCTGAAGCTCCTTTAGCGACTTCTCAAACATCTCTTTGCATTTTTCAAGGGGGTACTGCGCAGGCGAGAAATTCGAAAGCTTTGTAGCGATGATATAATCTTCGCGCTTATACCCGCTCGCCTTGAGAGCCTTTCCGAGACAACCCTCCGAAAGTCCGCGGCAGTAGGCCGGCGACGTATCGAAATAATTGACGCCGTTGTCGAGCATATATTTGATCTGCTCG
>JAGCJE010000284.1 GCA_017648225.1 Kiritimatiellia bacterium
AGGAGATCGTCGGCCGCCGTCTCGCCGTTCACGCGTTGAAGAACGATTACGGCTTTGATATCCCCGAAACGGATTCGCCCGTTTTCAAAAAGGTCGAGTTTGACGGGGCGAAGGCGAAGGTGTACTTCGATAACGCCAAATCGTTTTATATTTACGCCAATAACCGTTCCGTCGAGCCTGCGTTTGAACTGGCCGGAAAGAACGGCGCGTGGATGAAGGCTAAAGTTCTCAACGTAAAGGAGAACGGCGTAATCAAGGGCGATTATATCGAGCTTACGTGCGATAAGCTTAAAAATCCCGTCAAGGTCCGCTATATGATCAAGGCGTACACGATGGGCACCGTTTACAACGAGGCGTCGCTGCCTCTCGGTCCGTTTGAATCTGAATCCAAGTAACGATGTTTACAGGTTTAATCCAGAAAATCGGAACGGTAAAGCGCATTTCCCGCGGTTCGGGCCTTGTTCTTGAAATAGGCTTCGAACCGTGGGCGCGTCTTCTCGAGAAGGGCGAATCCGTTGCCGTCAACGGCGTCTGTCTTACGGTGGTTAATTTCGACGAACGCCGGTTTACGGCTGACGTTCTGAGAGAGACAGAGTCGCGCACGGGACTCGGCGAGCTCGTTCCCGGCGCGAAGGTCAACCTCGAGCGCGCGTTGAGGGCCGGAGATCCTATGGGCGGGCATATCGTGCAAGGTCATGTCGATTGCCGCGGCGCTGTTTTGGCGAAGGAGCCTAAAGGCCGTGATTTTCGTCTGCGGATTGCCTGCGGCCGCGTTTTGGCCGCGCAATCGGTGGTTAAGGGGTCTATCACCGTCGACGGAGTTTCGTTGACCATTACCGGCGTCGGCGAAGATTGGCTGAGCGTTGATCTGATTCCGACTACGGCGACCGAGACGACTCTCGGCGCGAAGAAGGTCGGCGACAAGGTTAATCTTGAAGGGGATGTTCTTGGCAAGTATGTCGCAAAATCGATTCCCCGCAAAGGTCTTACCGAAGACGATCTCGCCCGGGCCGGATTCTTTGATTGAAGTAAGTTTACCGATTTTTTTTGGTATGTGATATAATATGCGTATTCAACAACAAGGAGAATTGCTATGAGCAAGACGATTATCAAGAACGCCCACGTCATTTCACCCGATGTGGATATTGAGAACGCCACGATTGTCATCGAAGGCAAGAAGATTAAAACCGTCACCACGAAGAAGGTGTCCGAGAAGGGCGCTCAGACGGTCGTCGATGTCAAGGGCCAGTATGTAATGCCCGGCTTTATCGATGTTCATACCCACGGCGCTCTTACGTACGACTTCTGCGACGCCGACGAGCAGGCCGTCTTCAAGCTCGCCGAGGCAAAGCTTCAGGAAGGTGTAACCTCGTTCCTTCCGACTACGCTTACAGTTTCGACCGAGGAGCTTAAGGTCGCCGCTCAGAACGCGAAGAAGTACGCCGAGGCGGGAATGCCTTATTCCAAGATTCCCGGCATCCACCTCGAAGGCCCGTTCATCAACGTAAAGTGCTGCGGCGCCCAGAATCCCGCGTTCGTCCGCAAGCCTGCGATTTCCGAGGTTAAGGAGATTTCGAAAATCTATCCCGTAAAGATGATCTCGTACGCTCCCGAGACCGAGGGCGGCGCGAAGTTCGCCAAGGACTGCATTAAGATGGGAGTCGTTCCCAGCTGCGGCCATACGGGCGCAAAGCTCAGCGAGCTTATGCCCGCCTACAAGAACGGCTTAAGGCACATGACCCACTTCTGCAATCAGATGACGCCTTTGCATCACCGCGAAATCGGCATGGTCGGCGCGGGCTTCCTGATTGAAGATCTCAACACTGAGGTCATCTGCGATAAGATTCACCTTTGCCCCGATATGTTGAGGCTCGTATTTACGCGTCGCAATCTCGCTCACGTTCAGGTTATCACCGACTCGCTCCGCTGCTCCCACTGCAAGGACGGTTACGCGTTCACGATGGGCGGGCTTGAGGTTAAGCTCGAGAACGGCGAAGCGCGTCTCGTTAAGGGCGGCAATCTCGCCGGCTCCACGCTTTGGATGGGCATCGGTCTTAAGAACGTCCACGACGTTACGGGCATTCCGCTCAAGTCTCTCGTGAGAACGACTTCGTGGAACCAGGCGATCGAACTCGGTCTCGGCGACGAACTCGGCAAGGTCGAGAAGGGCTATACGGCCGACCTCGTCGTCCTTAATCCGCGCAGCTGGAAGACGTCTGCAGTCTTCGTTGACGGCGAACAGCGGATTTGATATACTATATCACAACGATTTGGAGGGATGGCTGAGTGGCTGAAGGCAGCGGTTTGCTAAATCGTCGTACGGTTTAACTTCCGTACCGGGGGTTCGAATCCCCCTCCCTCCGCCAATTACGGCGATAAAAAAGAGAGCGCGATA
>JAGCJE010000285.1 GCA_017648225.1 Kiritimatiellia bacterium
ACAATGCCGTGCGCAGGAATTTTGCCGCCGCGCTCACCGGGGCTTTCGGAGTGAAGTCGCTTGAGGAACTGCCCGAGGGTGTTCGCAATTCGCTTAAGATCGGCGACTATAAACTTGATAAGAACGGTGAGATCATGTCGACTCGCCCCCTGACCGCGCGCCGCGTCCGCGCCGTTATGTCCGCCATTCAGGAAGTGACCGCCAAGGCCGCGCCGAATCCTCAAGAAGCTGAAGCAATCCGCAACGACTTTAATGCCTACCTTAAAAACTCCGCCTACATGAAGGCAGCGTTCGACCGAATTGCCATCGCGGAAGGACGCAAACCCCTTACGCTTGAGATTCCGTTTGTCTCCGAAAAGAGCTTTGATCTTCCTTTGAGTGCACTTAAGGTTTACACGAAGGGCATTAAAGCAAGCGATCTTGCCGCGAATATTGGCGAGATTAAAAACCGCATCGAAAACGATGTCGCGGATGCGCTCACCATTCTTGCCAAAATGAAGGCCGGCGAGACCTTGGCACCTGATGCGAAGGGTGCGGAAGCGCTCACACGCTATTTCGCCCTCTGTGCCATCGCGGCGGATCCGACCGGGCGCGGCGTTTCGCGCATAATCAGCGTTCCAGATACGGATGGTAAAATCGCCGCGTTTCTAAAGTCGTCGCTTGAAGGCGCTAACGATATCGATACAGGCGTCAAGCATATGAGCGCAGATCCGTTCATTGAAGGATCACGCGCTATGACGCGCTTTGCCATAGATATCGGGTTTAGCGAATCGGCAGGCTTCAGTACGGCCTATGCTATCACATACAACGCATACGAAGAGCTTGCTGCGCATGACGGTTTTTCGCCGCTTATGCGCCGCGGCGTCGGGCCGAGAATGTCGATTGCACAGATGTATTCCAATATTACCGCCGAGAATACGCGTCTTTTAAACGCCTATTCCGCCGAAATGGATGCGCTATTTAAGGCGCATCCGGAGCTTTCGGCCGCAGCGAACGGCGATACCGCAGCGCCGGTAAATTTCACGAATATCCCCGAGCCGTTCAAGGCGAATATCGGAAAAATTCTTTCGCTCCGTCAGACGCTTAATACGTTCTTCTCCTCTCTCGCGCTCAATGATCCCATTTATGCCGACAATCCGGCGCTTCGCTATGCTGATGAGACGATTCTGACTGCGGACGATATTCCCGCGTTGAGAGAGATCAGTATCGTCAATCGCGCCGATGCGGGAGCCGCGATAAACGCAGATCCCGCCGAGCCTTACGAAGGTCTTACTTTCGACGATTTCCTCGCACAGATGGTCGCCGACGCACCGGCGGACCGAAAGAATCAGGAAGATCGGTTTGGGTGGGCGGTCGCTTCGCTGATTACGGAAATGCCTCCGGCGCGTTGGGGTAATCGTGATTTCAGCGGTCTCAACCGCAATCTCGGCCGCGGCGGCGTTTCTGCGGAAGCGATTGATTTCCTGCGAACAGTGGATATGCGCGAGCTCTATATGCTTCGTCTGTGCAAGCTTTGCGACGCATCAACAACAGAAATGCTCTTTAATAATGCCGGCGCTTCAGTCACGCGTTCGGTCAGCATCTACAAGTCTCTCATGAGCGGAGAAATACCGCTTGGAGCATCGCTTGATTTTCTTAAATCGCTCGGCGCGACGGCGACAATGATGAATCCGAATACGGCGGATCGAATTGAAAGCTGCGGAACATTTGAAGTATTCGCTTCTAAAAAATGGGGCTTTAATACCGATGATTTCGCGGTGATGGCCAAATTCATCAAAGATTGCGGATACGACATCACGACCGTCACCGAGAGCGAGCTTGATAAACTCATGGCGCTTGCGCGGCTTCGCGATTACAAACTTGAGGGACTCGTCGCCTTCTATCATCGCGTTCTTCATAAGGATGTGCGCGACATTGACGAGAACGATCTTCAGCGCCTTTACAATCTCTATACCGAAGGGAAACTCATTGATCCGCTTAATGCGGTTAAGCCGGGCCGGGCACTTGATGTGATCGGCGTCTTCACCGGCGACAAACTGCCGAGCGCTACCGGCGTTGCGGGTAAAGATATGGTGGAGATGATTTCTACACTGCGCCGTTTCGCCGCTGACGGCGGCGCGAAGGAGGCGACGCTTGTTTTCAACGGCAAGACGGTCGTTCTCGATCAGAGAGCAAGTGGGCTTTTGCATATCACTGTCGACGGCGTGAAAGTCGCGGGTGCGCAGTCTGCAGCGGGATTCGTGAATATCTTCGAGAGCGATGTGGCTTCCAATGTCGATCGTTTTGGCGCCGGTACCGTATTTAAAGTGATGCCCGGTCTGACCGCCGGGGACATTGCCGAACTTCCGGGCAGCACCTCGCACTTACGTGAAATGTGTCTTCGAATCGTCGCCGACCGCCTTGAGATACCGGCGTCGTCTTTCGCGACGGTTCCGACCGCGATGCTGCGCACAATCGTCGCGAATGCGCTCAAGGGCTACTACACGTCTGAAACGGGGCGGCTCGACAAGGCTGTCGCGAATGCCGTTCTTTCAGCCAACGTCCGAAACGATGTCTTTACCGGCGAAGAGATCCGCGATCTTCACGCGGCGATGGTGCGTACGGGCGTAGAGGAACTGAACCGCAAGGTTGTCGTCGCTAATCGCCCGGCTCCGCGCCCGGTCAACATTTTCAATCCTCAGGCCCGACTTGCGGCAACTCAGGAGAAGGCGCGCAATCTACTCGCCGATCTCATCATGAACGCCGATATCGTTTCTTACGATGAGGCGATGCGAAAAGGCGAGGGCGGCAAGCGCATTCTTGATCTTCTCAGCAGGAATCTCGATACGTTCGTCGACATCGTCATCAATCCCGGCGAGACGCTTGCGGGTCTCGCCGAGCCTATGCGCGGCGTGCTCGTCGAGCGCTTTAGTGAAATGACGGCTTCACTCCCCAGTATGGCTCAGGCGAGCACCATTCAGAAAGCTGCTATGAAGCCGGTCTTTAAGGCGGCGTTCACGGTG
>JAGCJE010000286.1 GCA_017648225.1 Kiritimatiellia bacterium
TACGAAGTAGCTCGTAAGAGGAATGGCATAAGTAAGCCTAAGACCTTAAACGAACTTCGGCAGAATGTACTCGATATCTCCAGTGCTGCGCTTTTCGTGTAGCCTCCGCAGGAGGCGTTTTTGTGTCGGCACGAAGTGCCGCTTTAGTGTTTGAGTTAAGTGACGAAACCCGATAGGGTGAAGAGGCGTTGGGCGCACCACCGAGGCGAAGCCTCAAGGTGAGTGCGCACGACGACACTTCAATCGCGCAGTAGCGCGATTCGTCACTAACTCAACTTTCGTGTAACGCGGCGGAGCCGCCTCTAGACATTATGGTTATTACTGTTGTACAGTATGAATAAAAGCAAATGGGGATATTCCCGCGAAGTTTTGGGATTGCGCTTATTTACGCTTATTTGATATAATGTGCGCCAAACCTGCGACTGTCTCAGGAGGTTATCCCTGCCGCGGGCTCTTCATATTAGAAGGTGCTTGTGCCCGATGTCGGGCTTTTGGCGGGGTTTTACGCTTCCCGGTCGCGGAAGTTCAAGAAGTTAAAATGACTTCGCGAACGCCAAAAGAAAGAAAAAAACAATGAAGCTCGACAAAGCCGCCATCCGTAACGAATATCAGCGCCACGACCGTGACACGGGATCCTGCGAAGTTCAGGTCGCCGTTCTCACCAAGCAGATCGAAGCGCTCACGGAGCATCTCAAGGCCAACAAGAAGGACCACAGCTCGCGTCACGGCCTTCTCCGTAAGGTTCAGAATCGCCGCAACCTTCTCGACTACCTCAAGCGCGAGAACGAAGAGAGCTACAAGGAGCTCATCAAGCGCCTCGGCCTCCGCCGCTAATGGGCGCCGTCAGACGATTGACAAACAGTAAAAAGAAAAAAATAATGCAAGGTACAAAACAGTTCAAGGTCAACATCGCGGGGACGGACCTCGTGATCGAGACCGGGCTTCTGGCGCAGCAGGCCGCCGGAGCCGTCACCGTATCCTACGGTGATACGACCGTCTTCACGGCGGTCACGAATACTGACACGCCGCGCGAAGGGATCGATTTCTTCCCGCTGCAGTGTGAGTATCGCGAGAAGTTCTACGCCGCGGGTAAGTTCCCGGGTGGCTTCTTCAAGCGTGAAGCACGTCCGACGAGCAAGGAGATTCTCACCGCTCGCATGTGCGACCGCCCCATCCGTCCTCTCTTCCCTGACGGATACTACAACGACGTCCAGGTCAACTCGACTCTGATTCAGACCGACGGAACGCGCGAGGGCGACTTCCTCGCAGTGAACGCCGCTTCTGCCGCGCTTCACATCTCCGAGATTCCCTTCATGGGTCCGATCGGATGCGTGCGCATCGGCCGCGTCGACGGCGAGTGGGTGATTAACCCGACCCACGACCAGAAGGCCAAGAGCGATGTTGATCTTCTTTACGCGGGTCTTCGCGGTAAGTTTCTCATGATGGAGGGCTCCGCCGCCGAAATCAGCGACGAGGATTTCATCGCCGCTTTGAAGCGCGCCCACGAGGAAGTCGAGAAGATTATCGATCTCCAGATCGAGATGCGCCGTTCGCTCGGCCTTCCCGACAAGGATATCAAGGATATTCCCCAGCCCCAGGACAAGATGGACTTCATCCGTCAGGAGGGCGGCGCCGCTCTCGCCGAGGCTCTTCTCATCAAGGGTAAGCTTGAGCGTCAGGGTAAGGTTTCCGCGATCAAGGAAGATCTCCTAAAGAAGGTTTCCGAGAAGTGGCCCGAGATCGACGCCGTCGGTTTCGTTCACCTCTTCGACGCGCTTGAGATCGAGACGGTCCGCAGGAACGTCCTCGAGCACGGCAAGCGTATCGACGGCCGCGGCCAGTTCGAGCTTCGTCCGCTCTCGGCTCAGGTCGGTCTTCTTCCGCGTCTTCACGGCTCGGCCGTATTCTCGCGCGGCGAGACCCAGTCGTTCGCGGCAGTTACGCTCGGAACGAAGAAGGACGCCCAGGAGCTCGATTCCGTAACAGGCGGCGATCCGTCCAAGCGTTTCATGCTCCACTACAACTTCCCGCCCTACTGCACCGGCGAAGTCGGCCGTCTCGGTTCGACGGGCCGCCGCGAAATCGGTCACGGCGCTCTCGCCGAGCGTTCGATCGCCGAGGTTCTTCCCGACGATTTCCCGTATTCGATCCGCGTCGTTTCGGAGATCATGGGATCGAACGGCTCCTCGTCGATGGCTTCGATCTGCAACGGCTGCCTCGCTCTCATGGACGCCGGCGTTCCGCTTAAGCGCACCGTCGCGGGCATTTCGGTCGGTCTCTTCACGAACGAAGATCAGTCGAAGAAGGTTCTCGTCACCGATATTCTCGGCGCCGAAGACCACTGCGGCGACATGGACTTCAAGGTCGGCGGCACTAAGAAGGGTATCACCGGCTTCCAGGTCGACCTCAAGCTCCGCGGTCTTACGTGGGATCTCGTCGAGGGCGCGGTCAAGGCCGCTCACGACGCGCGTCTTCAGATCATCGACTTCATGGAGACCGTCATTCCCGCTCCGCGCGCCGAACTCAACAAGTACGCGCCCCGGATCGAGGA
>JAGCJE010000287.1 GCA_017648225.1 Kiritimatiellia bacterium
ACAATCGAGAACACGCGTCAAAACTGCGAGCGCCGTATACATTCTCTTAGGGTAAGAATATGGATAGAACTTACACTGACCTGCCGCGCCCCAGTTCGTATCGTAGTACGCGTCGTTCGCGTCTTCAAGGTGACCAGTCGAAATTATGTCGCAGCCCCAGATAAGGCAAAGTAAATAATCGCGAACCGAGAAATCAGTAACCTGCATAATCTTATCGCGTGACCAGGTACGCTGAACGGTGCGCTCAGGACGAAATACGAATTCGTTGCAAGCGTTGAGCGTAAAGTTCGTATAACCGAAAACGCGCCCCGTCTCGCGAAGAGCCCAGAGCATTCCTGGAGACTCGCGGTTAGAATTAAGTTCAGGCATCGCTTGGAAACCCTTCGATTCAATACCAAGCTGATCGACGAGAGAGAGATCAAAGCCGTTACTAATAAGCGCGGCAATTTTTTCGGATGCCGACGAGCCGTTGCCGATCATAATTCGCTTACCGGGAAATTCCTTTCGCATACGCTTACAGAATTCCGTACAGAAGAATACTTCCCAGCGAGCTCTGACCTCCTGGCTCTTATCGTAATCACCAGGATTATCAAAATCCCAACCGCGATATTCGCCGCGCACCGCGGGTCTTTCGCGAGCGACTTCGTAAGCGAGATCTCTGCCGCCCTGTTCGTGGAGAAGCTGAATGACATTACAATGAGGGAACTTCTCAAACGCTTCGCGGGCTTTCTCTACACCACGGTCGAATTTTTTAACGAGCTCATCATAAGTTTTAGTCGGGCGCCCTGAATTATATGGAAGCTGCTGATAAATCGAGCTCATCGTAATCTTCCAAGGCTTACCTTCCTCTTCGCTCTTAACGTGGAGCGACTGACCCCATGTTTTACGATAGCCCGCCTTTCGCATAATATCTAGCTGCTCAATCGGATTCGGGTTAGCGCCGTGATAACCGTTCAAAAGTGGCCAACCAGCGTATGGCGACTCGTAACCTGCTTCACGGTCGTCAGGAGCGAGAACAGTAAACGCCGCCTCATGCTGGGCGAGAACATAACCAGAGGCATCCTTAAACTTATAGAACATGGCGTACCAGCCAACTCCAAAATCAGTGAGATCAATCGGAATATTAAGCTTCTCGCCATTCTTAGCTAAATTAAATTTCTTCGACCACTTTTTAAGAGTCTTAAAATATGGATCTGTAATTTCAATTTCGAAAGTACCTTCAACATCATCAGTCTCGGCGACAATTTCTACGGAACACTTCTTTTCATCCGTACCCTGCTCAAAAATATTGCCGCGCACAGGATTAACGATCTTAAACGAGAATGGAGCTTCTTGGAGAGTCGCGCCAAAAATCTGAACCGAAGTTAACTTATTCCATTTTCTGCCGCCGTCACCTACGAAATCAAAGTCGAGCGAAAACTTATTCATAAAGCGAGATCCGAGCTTAGTTGGATCAAGCGTAAGTCTAACGAGATAAAGAGGAGTCTTAACGAGCTTACCTTCTTTATTCACATACTCTAGTTCGCCAATCACTTTTTTATTAGGTGACGCCTCATCGAGCCTATCTTTCGAAATATTGATATTACCTTGGCTGCATCCTCTACCAAGCTTAGCGAGCTGAACGCCGAGAATAGGTTCACGGCCTTCCATCGGAATATCGGCGCAGACGACCCACGCATAAAGCCAGCTCTTACACGGAACTACCCAATGCATATATTCCGGGCCCGTCTGATAGCGCGTACGCGCAAAAATCGGATCCCACACAAGATCACGATGAGGAGTCGTCTGACGAATCTTCGACTGGTCTACAGAATTCTCAGGCTTCCATACGTCGATTAAAATATTGTCGAACTTTTTAACGCCCGAGCCGATTGAGAGTTTAGCGCCTTTCGCGAGAAAAGGATGAGGACGCGCAGGATCGAGAACGGGTAAAGAATACATACCGATCTGAGAGAGAACCTCAATAGTTCCCTTCTTTACGATCGTCATATTCGTACTGCGCACATCCGTAACAGGGTTGACCCCGGGGAGACTCCCGACTAAAGATCCGTCAATAAAAACAAGAGTGCGGTTATCGTCATGGTCGGGGAGAAA
>JAGCJE010000288.1 GCA_017648225.1 Kiritimatiellia bacterium
AATGTTGCCCCCGGTTCCGGCGTTCCCGTTCTCGTCGCCGGTATTTTCGCAGGTCTCGCCATCGGTCTTTCGGCGCTTTTCCAGGGTCGCGCCGGTGCCGCCGCTTGTGATGCTCAGGCCGAAACGAATCAGGGCTTCACCAACTACCTCGCCGCGCTCGGCATCGTGGAGACGGTCGCCATTTTCGCGATGGTTTTCGCGCTTATCGCTCTCGGCGCGATTAAGTAAATGCGCGTTAAACCGAAATACATCTGGTTCCTCGCCTTCACTGCGATATTTGCGGTGTTGGCGAGCGTCGTTTTTTGGGGCACATGGGCGTTGGACGTTGTTCCGATTATGCCCGACTGCCCGACATCGTTTTCGATAGATTATTCAGGTGACTTCTGCCGCAATTGGCTTTTGAACGGCAAGTTTGTGCCGGGAGACATCATAGCCTTTATCGGGGATCCGTATTTCTGGGTCGAACTTAAATACGTATTGGCTCTTTTCTTCGCCGCGTTTGCGCTTTCGTACTTTTTGATCGGGCGCGGCTTGAGCCGTTTCGCGGCGTATTCGGCGGGACTCTTCCTCGCTTTCTGCGGTTATTGGTGCACGCTTTTTTCGGCAGGCCATCTCGGTTGGTTTCAATGGATGACGTACGGAGTTTTCGCATTCGGTCTTATCGATAGAATGCTTGAGAAGGGTAAGTTTCGTCATTCGGTGATGCTCGGCGCGGTTGTTGCCTGGGGTAGTTTCTACCAAGCCGATTTGTGGCTTATTTTTACATTTTTCACTTCGATTTATTTTGCATTCCGCTCTATCATGGTGCGCCCAGGATGGAAGGCGTGGGCGCTTCGCTCGATTGTGGCGCTCGCCGTTTTTATCGGAATCGGACTTCCCAGTTTCCGTTCTGCGCTTTATTCCGATCTCGCGGGTCGCGATAAACAGATTGATGAAGGCCAGACGTTGACAGAAGACTCTCTCAGTCCTGAGGAGAAGCGTTGGCGTTTCGTCACCAACTGGTCGATGCCGCCTGAAGATACGAAGGAGTTTTTTGTAGCCGGAGTTCACGGTGATACGAGCTGTCCCATGACATTGGCGATAGGTAAGGCGCGTAAAGTGGATGTTAAACCCTACGAAGGTCGTATGGGTAGACCCTTGATGCCCAACGGCGAAGAGGCTTCGAGCGGGAATTACCGTCAGCATTCATTATATCTTGGATGGATGACATGTATTTTTGCGCTTTTGGGAGTTGTCTCAATGTTTTTTAAAGGCGATTCAGACGAGAAAAAGTTTTTCGATAAAAGAATAACTATCGCGTTCTTTTTAACGGCGGCGGTTGTTTTCTGGGTTTTCTCGATGGGTCGTTATGTTGAAGGGGTTTACAGGTGTGTTTTCGCGCTTCCTTTCGGCGATTATCTCCGAGCTCCCGTAAAATGGCATCATTTGACTGAATTTTGTATTGTTGTTCTCGCGGCGTACGGTCTTCATTTCGCCTGGAAACTTATTTCGCCATATGGTAATTTCGCGCGAGTGATCCTCGTTGCTGTCGTGCTTTACGGCGCCTTTGATCTTGTTGGCGAAGCGAAAAAATTCTGCGCACCACATTCGGCAGACACGATTGTAGGACAGTTCCCTCAACCGGCTCCTCCTGACAGAGAACAGTTAGAAAACATGTACAATGCTGTTGTAAGGCGCAAGCCCACCAATTACGAAATCCGTGAATCATCGAAAAGACGGGATGAATATTTCGAATCGTTGAAATCCAATGGACTCACAGTTGTTGGAACCGTGAAAAACAAATGTCTCATCGCGCCCGAGGTTCAAATGGATCTTGATTTTCCTGTAGTTGAACAGAAGGTACCCCGCCCGGGTCTAGTTAAGCGCGAACATGATAAGGAGTTGAGCGGCTTTGCGTTCGCCGCCGCCGCAGCATCTCTTGCGCTCACGGTTTTAACTCTTCTTTACCTTTCTCTCTCGTTGTTTGTAAAACGTTTTGACCGCATCAAAATTTTAAAAGGAAAACAAATATGAACAAAAAACTCACTACCGTTATGATGGCGCTTGCGGCGAGCGCACTTTGCGCTGCCGAATTGAACACTAGGGCCTATCTTGAAAGCCGTCCCGATTGGCAGCGTCTCAACGATAAAGCCGTTTCGCTCGCCAAGAAGAATATGGAGAAGTTAGACGGCTGGAAAACCCAGATGACGTGTATGCCCGGCGTCGGTATAATCTGGCAGTGGGACAGCTGCTACATGGCTCTTTACGGCGGCTATACTCCCGGAAACTACAACGGTCTCGGAAATCTCGACAACCTCTATCAGATGCAGGGTGAAGACGGTTATATCTCGATGGCCTATACTTACGAAACGCGTAAGCCGACCTGGGCTGGCCGCATCAATCCCCCGCTTTACGCCTGGTGCGAGTGGCTTTACGCCGAACGCACGGGAGATTTGACGCGCTTACCTAAGGCTTATGAGGCTTGCTCTAAGTATTACCGCTGGCTCAAGGCCAACAGAACGCGCGAGAAAAACGGCCTGTATTATTTCGAGGATACCGGATCTTCGGGTATGGACAACTCTCCGAGAAGCGGCTATTTCGCCGAGCATCAGAAGGGCAGCGACGTATGCTTCGTCGACCTTTGCTGCCAGCAGGTTCTCGCGGCGCGCTGCCTCGCTAAGATGGCGCCTTATGTCGGTAAGCCCGAAGAGGCTAAAACCTGGAACCATGAAGCCGATCATCTCGCCGAGAAGATCAACGATCTCATGTGGTGCGAGAAGACCGGGTTCTATCACGACCTTTACATAAACACAAACAATAAACTCGCCGTCAAGACAGCCGCCGCGTTCTGGGCGCTCGTTTCGGGCGTCGCGACCCCCGATCGCGCCGCAAAGCTCGCGGCTCACCTGACAAATGAAAACACCTTCGGATCTAAGTACCCCGTTCCTTCGCTTTCAAAGGACGATCCCAATTACGATCCTTACGGCGGCTACTGGCTTGGCGGCGTATGGCCGCCCATCGTCTATATGACATGCCGCGGTTTGCGCGAGAACGGCTATGGGAATCTTTCCCGCGATATCGCGCGTAAGCATCTCGATCAGATGTGCGATGTTCTTTTCAATTACAGGACGAAGGCGAAGAGCAAAAAGTTTTCGTTCGCTTCGTCTACCGACGAAGAGATCGGCACGATCTGGGAGTGCTACGCGCCTGAGTTCGCCGAGCCTGCGCGCGACAAACTCGGCAAACAGGTACGTAAGAACTTTGTCGGCTGGGGCGGGTTAGGTCCGATCATTCTCTTTGTCGAGGATATCATCGGTCTTGACATCAACGCTCTCGAAAACAGAATCGACTGGAGAATTTCCGAGACCGGCAACCAGGGGATGAAGGACATTCCGTTCAACGGCGGCAAGGTTTCTCTTTCGGCTTTCGTTCCCGACAAGCGCTTTTTCAGCGTTACGGTTGAGACAGACCGTCCTTTGCGTCTGCGCGTTTTCTCTGCCGATGGCACCCACCGCGTCGTCAAGTACATTAAGCCCGGTGTTACCAAGTTCCATTCGCGCGAACCTTCGGCCGAGCATGACGCTCCGCTGTGAACTGATAGCTAGCATATGCTATAATAGAGACCTATGAAACCTAAAGATTCATCGCCTCATTTCATTTTAAGTTCGAGTCCGCACGCCCATTCTCACGCGAGCGTCTCGCGCATTATGCTTGATGTCATAATCGCGCTTCTGCCGACGACTGCGGCGGGCATTTGGTTTTTCGGAATGCCCGCCGTATGGACGATCGCCGTGTGCGTTTCGACATGTCTTGCGGTCGAGGCGATGTGCCGCCTCGCCATGAAGCGCGAAGGGACGATAGGGGATTCCTCCGCCGTTCTGACGGGGCTTCTCCTGGCGCTGAATCTTCCAGCGGGGATTCCTCTGTGGATGGCTGCGCTCGGATCAGCCTTTGCGATAACCGTCTGCAAGCAGGTCTTCGGCGGTCTCGGTAAAAATCCGTTCAACCCCGCTCTTGCCGCCCGCGCGTTTCTTCTTATTTCGTTTACGGGCCCCATGACCACGTGGCTTAAGCCGTACTGGTGGAAAACCCCTGACGCGGTCACGACGGCGACCCCGCTCGCTTCCATGAAGCCGATGTTCGACGCGGCCGCGACAACGACGGCGACGCCTCATGCTGGCAGCGACGGCATCCCCGCGCTTTGGGATCTCGTAATCGGCAATATGCCCGGATGTATCGGCGAGGTTTCCGCTGTTGCGCTTCTTCTAGGCGGCGTTTATCTTCTTTTCCGGAAGGTGATTTCGTGGCATATTCCGGTTTCGTTCATCGCCACCGTCTGGATTTACTCGCTTGTTTCCGGCGGTGCTCCGGCCCATGTTCAGGTATTGACGGGCGGCGTTCTTCTCGGCGCGATATTTATGGCGACCGATTATGTTACGACGCCCGCGACTTCCAAGGGGAAGATCGTTTTCGGCGTCGGCTGCGGCGCGCTCTGCATGCTTATCCGTCAGTTCGGTTCCTATCCCGAAGGGTGCAGTTTTGCGATTCTCATTATGAACGCGTTTACTCCGCTCATCAGCCGCTGGACTCAACCTAAACCTTTTGGAGGTTAGGAGTTAGTAGTTAGGGGTTAGGAGCTAGGAGGAAGTATTAAAGGCTTTAAAGAATGAAAAAGATTATTGGATTGATCTTGAGTTTGACGATCATAGCTGCCGTGTGCGCGGGCGTTCTGGCTTATGTATCTAAACTGACCGAAGAGCCGATCGCCAAGGCAGCGGTCGAAAAAAAGGAACGTGCGGCTAAGGCCGTGATGCCCGAAGGCGTCGTGTCCGTCGAAGACAGAAAGATCGCGTTTGTCGGCAGGGACGCTTCCGGTAAAATCATCGGCTATGCTCTTGAAGGCAAGGACTCTGGCGGGTACGGCGGCGATATCGTTCTCATGGTGGGCTTTAAGGCCGACAAGAAAACGGTCGTATGTTATAAGAAGCTTGTCGCCAACGAGACTCCCGGTCTCGGTTCCAAACTTGAATCGCCGGAGTTTTCGTCCCAGTTTGAAAACCGCTCGGCTGAGGCTCTCAAGGTTAAAAAGGACGGCGGCGAGATTGAGGCGATTACCGCCGCGACGATAACTTCGCGTGCTGTTTGCAAGGCGATCGAGAATGCGCGCACAAAGCTCTCAGAGCTTGAATGACATGGCTAAGAAAAGTGCTTTTACAATAAATTTCGAATATTACCTTCTTAGGTTTTTCTGCGGATTCGTAAATCTGATTCCATATCGCGTCGCGATGGGTATCGCCGCTTTTTTCGCCTGGACCGCCGTAAGGGTCTTTAAACTCCGCAGCAAGCGTACGATGGCGCGACTGAAAGGCGTCTTTCCCGACAAGAGCGAGAGGGAACTTAAGCGTATCGCCTTCCGCAGTTTTGCGAATATCCTTCAGTCGGGCGTGGAGATGATCCGTGCCCCTCGGCTTACGCGCAGGTGGATGGACCGACATGTCGTGGACGGCAAGCTCTACAAGGATCGTCTACAGGCCTACGTCGATGAAGGAAAAGGCGTCGTGATTATGGTGCCCCATTCCGGCAACTGGTATATGGCGGCGTGGTCGATGGCCAAATACGGGCTTCCGCTTTTCGCGATCGCCGCGAAGCAGCGCAATCCGAAAATCAACGAATGGATGAAGCGTCAGTATGGTGACATCGAGGTTGTCGAGAGGGGCAGCGCGAGGACGCTTGTGGAAATAAGGAAGAAGCTCGAGGAAGGGCGCGCTTTCGCGATTCTTCCCGATTTGCGCGTAAAGGAACCGGACGTCGAGGTTGACTTTCTCGGCGGTAAGGCGAACGTTTCGCGCGGCGGCGCGATGTTCGCCGTCAAATGCGGCTCTCCCATAGTCGTTGCCGTCATGCGCCGCGAAAAGGGCAGGCATGTCTTTGATCATCTCGGAACGCTGCGTCCCGACCCAGATGCGGCGGACAAAAAGGCCGAGGCCGCCCGTCTTACGAAGGAGGCAATGGCGCTTATCGACGAGAAAATCCGTCTTTATCCGGAACATTGGTTCTGGTACAACAAGCGTTGGATTTTAGAGCCGGTGCATAAGAAGTCATGAAGATTTTAAGGGCGGCGCTTTTTTTTGTCGTATTCGTTTTCTCTACCGATGCTTTTGCTGAGAAGGAGGGCGATTGGTCACGCGGATATTATGCAGAGCTGTCCACCTCGTCTTATCTCTTTTCGCTCGGCGGTGTCCGCGCGAATCGGGCCGTCTGGTATCTTGAAGGGGATGTTATTCAGCGTTTGTCGTCGTACGGCCATATTCTGCTCGGGTACTGGTCCTTAAGCGATATTGAAAAGCCGGAAAACAAAGGCCGCCGTTCCAATCTGTACGAATCCGATCCCTATATCTTCTACGGGTACGATTGGGATTTCGCTGAAGGCTGGCGGTGGAGAAATCGGTTAGGATATATTCTTGTATGTGAAACCGGCTATGACAACGCCCGGATGGACACGTTCGCGGAATGGACGTATATGGGCGATCTTAAGTCGCCCTGGGTTGAGATATTCGGCCAAACCCGTGTTGTCGACACTCTCGGTACGTATGTTCGTGTAGGCGCCAAAAAGAATTTTGTTCTAATTGACGATATGCTTTTTGTAATGCCGCACATAGCGATGCACGGCGGCTCGAGAGGTTGGAACCGCAGGCGTTACGGTAATTATGTTTCTGGAAGATCTATCGGCCCTGGTCTCGGAACGGTTGAATACGGTGTCAGGTTTCACGGGCCGTTGAAATGGGGGTTCGGCTGGTTCGTCGACTTTTGCGGTTACGATGCGATAGACTCCCGTACTCGCACTCAGATCCGCGAGCGCCGCAATCGCGGCTCTACTATGAAACTTGACGCGTTTTTCCTCTATTCCGGTTTGACGTGGGAGTTCTGATTCAAATTTTCACAACAAGGTGTAGATTTGCTATAATGTAACTCAAGAAAACAAATGAAAAGAAAGGTTCTTTAAAATGGCAGAAGCAGTTGTCGGTATTGTGATGGGCAGTGATTCCGATTGGCCTCTTGTTAAGAAAGCTTGCGAGACGCTCGATAAATTCGGCGTCGCCTATGAGACGCGCGTAATTTCGGCGCACCGTACGCCGGATGTCGCCATCGAATATTCCAGGACGGCCGAGGAGCGCGGTCTTAAGGTTATCATCGCCGCAGCCGGCGGAGCCGCGCATCTGGGCGGAGTTCTCGCCGCGGCCACGGTTCTGCCCGTTATCGGAATTCCCGTCGCCGGCGGAGCGCTCAACGGTCTTGATGCGCTTTACGCGACCGTTCAGATGCCTTCGGGCGTGCCTGTTGCGACCGTTGCCGTCGGTAGCGCAGGTCCTACGAACGCGGCGCTCCTGGCCGTTCAGATTCTCGGTACCGCAGATGCTCAGATGCGTGAGAAGTTCCGCCAGCATAAGGAGGAGCTGAGGCGCAAAGTGGCCGAAGCCAACGACCGTATCCACGCTTGATGGCGCTCGCCGCTTTCAGCCGATGTTTTGAAGTCGCGAGGTGATACCCCGCGACTTTATAAAAAAGAACATGTCATATGAGGATTTGATTGATCAACTGGGCAGGCCAACAAGTTTATCCGATCTTTATAATCCTAGGTATGTTATAAATATGTGGTCACCCTTATCCCTATTTTTGAATTGATGCACGCAAGGCCTTCGAGCCGGAGTCGATTCGGCGCTGGTGCTCGCTAAATCCGCGTCGGATACGCCGCGGATTTCCGGCGGAAAAGCCGGGTCGACATCGATTTTGCGGCCTTTCTTTTTCGCCGCT
>JAGCJE010000289.1 GCA_017648225.1 Kiritimatiellia bacterium
GCATACGGCATTGCCGCTCAAATACCGTCCGATGACGTTCGATGATGTCGTCGGGCAGGAACATGTCGTTAAAACTTTGCGCCATGCGATTGAAGCCAAACGAATTGCCAACGCTTACCTATTTATCGGTCCGCGCGGAATCGGAAAGACGACGCTTTCGCGTATTTTTGCAAAGGCGCTAAATTGCACTTCTCCGAACGGCGTAGAGCCTTGCGGAAAGTGCACAAACTGTCTCGAGATCGCTGCGGGCCGCTCGCTCGATGTTACCGAGCTTGACGCGGCTTCTCACAACAAGGTAGAAGATGTAAAGCCTATTATTGAGGCGGTTGAGTTTAAGCCGACATCGTCGCCCTATAAGATTTTTATCATCGACGAATGTCACATGCTCTCGAATGCGGCGTGGAACGCGCTTTTGAAAACTCTTGAAGAGCCGCCCGCCCACGTGCGGTTTGTCTTCGCGACGACCGAGGGCGATAAGGTTCTTGCGACAATCGTCTCTCGCTGTCAGAGATTTGATTTAAGACGTATTCAGACGAACGATATCGTTTCGCGTCTTTCGTATATTTGTAAAAACGAGAATATCAGTGCCGAGACGGACGCGCTTCTGGCCATCGCGCGCGGAGCCGAGGGCGGTATGCGCGATGCGCTCTCCTCGCTCGATCAGCTCATTTCGTTTACCGGAGAGAAGGTTACCGAAGATGACGCGCTCGGCGTATTCGGTCTCGTTTCGCGCTCTCAACTCGAGAATCTTGCGGGTGCGATCCTTAAAGGCGATGTTGCGTCAATTCTCACGTCGATCGAGATGTTCGACTCTGCGGGCAAGAACATGCGCCGGTTGGCGGGTGAACTCCTGAAGCACTTCAGAAATCTGGTGGTTCTTCAGGCTTTGGGGCCCGAGTCCAAGTCGCTTGAGGCCACTCCTGAACAGATCGAGACTTTGGTTGAACAGGCCAAGGGCATTGACGCCGGACGGGTTTTCAGAATTTGCGATCAGCTCTCAGAAATGGAGGATAAGCTTCGCCATGTCCTAAGCGTCAGAACGTTGATTGAAATGACGCTTATCCGTGCGAGCCGTATCGCGACGACCGCGACGATCGAAGAGCTGATGAAGGCGGTAAGATCGCTCAAGTCTTCGGGAGTAGCGGATTTGCCGGAGATCCGCATCCAAAGCGATCGTCTTGCCGCTGGAGCGTCTCCCGCGCCCGCAACCGTGCGCGAGAACGCGCCGGAGCCGGTTGCGCAGCCGCCCTCACAGGAGCCCTCACAGGAGACTCCCGCGCCCGCAACCGCATGCTCCAAGCCTGTTTCGAGCCAGAGGCGTGAGGAGATTTTAAACGACGATAAACTCAATTCAATACTCGCATCGGCTCCGGGTGCGCTGATAAGCGATATAAGAGGGAGGTAAATATGTTTACAGCTTACTGGATATGGCTTTACATCGGCGCTGCGCTTATGATACTTGAGCTCATTTCGCCCGGTTTTGTAGTTTTCTTTTTTGGCCTCGCTGCAGCGACCACGGGTGTCTTGACCATGTTCATGGGAGACGCATTTACGATGATGTGGCAGGTTTTGACCTTTGCCGGGTTATCTGTAGTCTATCTCGTATTTTTGCGCCGCGTCGTAAAGAAGGTGTTCTCGGGCACGGTCGAAACATCCGCATCTAATTTTGAAGATGATTTCCCCGGCAAGATCGCTGTAGTGACCGAGGATATAAATACGCCTCTTTCAGGGCGAGTTATGCTTGGGGACTCCGAGTGGACTGCAGTCGCGGACACGTCGATCGAAAAAGGAGTTAATGTCCGTGTTGTCGTTCGTGACAATCTAACGCTTAAAGTTGAGCGGGTTTAGAAAATAGTGTTTTGACGGTGTTGATCATTGGCGCGGGGAGCTTGCCCCGTGCCAATGGTTATTGGTTACGGCTCCAGCATAAGTTTACGGAACTTGGCGATATCTTCGTCGGTGAAGCCAGCTTTCCTTACAAAGTTTTCGGCCCTTTCCAGAGCGGTTGCGCCCTTGCCGTGCTTTATGAAACTTTTCGGGATGTTGTCGTAAAAACCCTTGTGATTGAAATGATGGCCACGGTTCCAAAAGCCGGTAGCCTCCCAATCAAGACTGAGATTGTCATCGTTTACTCCAAGAAGCGCAAGAAGTACATAAGTGAGAGTTCCTGTGCGATCCTGTCCGGCATAGCAGTGGACGATAAAAGGGTAATTCTCTTCTTCGAGCATCAATTTGAAAATCTGCTTGAATTTTTTTTGGACTCCCTTGTTGTGAATGCCGCCGTAAGCCGCGAATGACGCATGAACCCAGTTGACGCCTGATCCGAGCGGGGAATTCGTCATGCATGAGGTTTCCCAGTTGTTTCTGAGATCGATGTCCGTTTTAAAGCCGAGATATTTAAGCATTTCATCGCGAGTCGATTGGCTTGAACGGGTTTTGCCGCGTTTGGTATCTTTTACGATTCTCTTGTTTTTGTTAGTCTGAGCGGCTTCCCACTCAGCCTGGCGGCCTAGATCAAACAGCTCCTTCTTTGTGTAGAAGGTCTGCTTAGGATGATCGTTCATCGCAGCCGAGCGATAGATCATTCCCTGTTTGACACGCTTGCCGTTAAGCCCGATATAACCACCGAGATCGCGTACGTTCGGAACTCCGGGGAATCGGATAATGCGAGGGACGACATCCTCGGTTTTGAAAGTCGATGAAACCGTCTCGCCGCCTGCAGCTACTGTCCACTTGTAGCCGGTTGCGATTTTCAGGTTGTCGATATAAGTGAATTTATCTTTAAGCGTCGCCTCGTAAGCGAGTTTTCCCGTTGCCGCTTCACAAACTTTTACGGTGTATTCTGCGCCGTCTGGCCCGTCCCATTCAAGGCGGGTGGTTTTGGGCCACCAGCTTTTTCGTTCCTTGCCGTCAACTTTTTCGGCAGGAAGAGCGAGGACGCTTTTACGGTAATCTTTATCACGGAATTTTTCGCGCCTTTCGTCAAGGGGCATCGTGACAAAAGATTTCTGCGGATCGGTCAGAGTCGGCACAACCGTTCCGTTCGCAGGGGATACGGTTTTGAGCGAAGCGGCAGATGCGCTGAAAATCGTTAATGCTGAAAGAGAGATTAAGAGCAGATTTTTCATATTTACACCCTTGCTGTTATTAAATGTCCTAATGATAGCATTAATCGGCAGACTCGTCAATCGTTGCTCAACATATTGACGCAAAAGCATGGTTTGTGGTACCATACGAAAGAGTTAAGGTCGCATTTCGGTAAATGAGGCCGTTGAATGAACAACGAAAGGAAAACCTTATGATTTCTTTTATGTCCGTATTGGATAACGCCGCTTTGATTTTTGTCGGAATCGTCGCTCTCATCGTTGTAATAGCGATTCTTAAAACCGCTGTCGTAGTTCCTCAGAAAACGGCCTACATCGTAGAGCGTCTCGGCAAGTATCGCTGCACTCTCGACGCCGGTTTTCATATTCTGCTGCCGTTTTTCGACCGCATCGCATATCGCCATACGCTTAAGGAGCAGGCGATCGACGTGCCGCCCCAGGAATGTATCACGAAGGATAACATCGCCGTGTCGGTCGATGGCATTCTTTATATGCAGGTGATGGATCCCGCCAAGGCCTCGTACGGAATCGGCAATTATCTTTTCGCGACGACCCAGCTCGCCCAGACGACGATGCGTTCCGAAATGGGCAAGCTTGATCTCGACCGTAGCTTCGAGGAGCGCACCTCGATTAATGCGGCCGTTGTTGCGGCCGTTGACAAGGCTTCTGACCCGTGGGGGATAAAGGTCACGCGTTATGAAATCAAGAACATTACTCCTCCGAGGACGATCCGCGATGCGATGGAAAAGCAGATGCGCGCCGAGCGTGAAAAGCGCGCGATGATCGCCGAGTCCGAGGGCGAGCGTCAGGCCAAAATCAACCGTGCCGAAGGCGAGAGGCAGGAGGCGATTGCGCTTTCCGAGGGTGAACGCGCCCGCCGCATCAACGAGGCGGAGGGTCGGGCCAAGGAGATTCTTCTCGTCGCCGAGGCTCAGGCAGCCGGTATAACCAAGGTCGCCGAGGCGATAAACGGCGCCGGGGGACTCGAGTCTGTCAATATGCAGCTCGCCCAGCAGTACCTTGCCCAGTTCGGCAATCTCGCGAAGACCAACAATACCATGATCATTCCTTCGAACCTTGCGGATGTCGCGGGCGTTTTGAAGGCGTGCACTTCAGTCATCAAGAAGGTTGAAGGCTGACAGGCTACTTGACGCTGTCTGGCCGCGCAGATGCGAAATATGCGGGGGCTGGGCGGACAGGCCGGGGCGGTATATCTGTTCCGCCTGCCTGATGCGCGTTCCTTTTCTCAGTCAGGAGGGTTGCTGCCGGGTATGCGGCAGAAGCGTCGAGAATGCTACCGGCGGTTTTGTCTGCGAGGAATGCAGGCGGCTCGGCCCTTTTTATGACGCCGCCGCGAGCGCCGTAATTTTTGAAGACGACGCCCGCGCTCTTTTGCTTAAATACAAGTCCGGCGAGGGGGTTTGGCTCAAGGACGACTTTGTCGACTGGATCGCGGCCGCTGCGGGAGCGCGGTACGATCTCGCGGCGGTCGATGCGGTTGTGCCTATGCCGATTACGCTTTTTCACAGAATCGACCGCGGATATAACCAGTGCGTGTATCTGGCGCGTTCGATCGCGAAACGTATCGACAGAGTATGCCTCGAGTCCGTCGTGGCAAGGTGCGGCCATCCTAAACGGCAGGCCGGCCTGAGCGAAGAGGAGCGCCGGGAAAACGTCATCGGAACATTCAAGGTCATCGACCCGAAATCGGTCCGGGGGCGGACGATTCTTCTGCTCGACGACGTCATGGCGACCGGATCGACGCTTTCGGAGTGCGCTAAAACGCTGAAGGAGGCGGGAGCCTGGCGCGTTTGGGCGGTGACGCTGGCCCGTTCCGTCCGGTGATGTGTTTTTGTCAAAGTGGCACAGATAGGTCTTTTTGTGCCAAAATTTCAGTAGTCCGTAGACGGTAATGATAATTATGATATAATATTTGGCTATGGAAACGAATGAATATCGCGAGCAAAGACTCGTCAGTATGAAAGCTCTGGCCGAACTCGGCTTTGAGCCCTATGGTTGCAAGTATGATCACGACGATCTCTCCAAGATCCGCGCGGAATTCGAGGAGGGTAAGGCCGCGCGCGTCGCCGGTCGTCTTATGATGATCCGTCGCATGGGCAAAATGAATTTCTGCACCATGAACGACGGTACTGATAAATTTCAGCTTATATTCAAGCGCGACGAACTTTCCGAAACGATGTTCGCCGCGTTTAAGCAGCTTAATCTCGGCGACATCATCGGCGCCGAAGGAACGCTCTTTACGACCCAGAAGGGTGAGAAGTCCCTCGTCGTCAAGGAGTGGACGATGCTCGCCAAGGCGCTCGAGCAGCCGCCGGAGAAGTTCCACGGCCTCGCCGACCAGGAAGAGTGCTACCGTCGCCGTTATGTCGACCTGATGACGAACGACGAGTCGCGCAACCGCTTCTTCACGCGTTCGCGTCTCATTCAGGAAATCCGCAAGTACCTCTGGGACCGCGGCTTCGTTGAGGTCGAAACCCCTATTCTTCAGGATCAGGCAGGCGGCGCGGCGGCTAAGCCGTTCGTTTCGCATTTCAACGCGCTCGACAAGGATTGCGTAATGCGCATCGCGCCCGAGCTTTACCTTAAGCGGCTTCTCGTCGGCGGCATGAACAAGGTTTTCGAGCTCGGCAAGGATTTTCGCAACGAGGGCATCGACCGCACCCACAACCCCGAGTTCACGGTTTGCGAGATTTACGAGGCTTACGGCGATCGTACCTCGATGGAAGCGATTATGGAAGGGCTTCTGCCGCATCTTTGCGATACGGTTATCGGTAAGCGCGAGATTGAATACGGCGACAACAAGACCGTCATCAATTTTAATCCTCCTTACCGCCGTGTCGCCTATAAGGATCTCGTCAAGGAGCTCATGGGCGAGGACTGGTTCGATCTTCCTTTCGAAACTCAGCTCGAAAAGGCCAAGGCGAAGGGCCGCGAGACCGAAACGAATCTCGAGCTCGACGGGGTGGATACCGAGCTTATGCTTACGCATGAGGTTTACGACAAGC
>JAGCJE010000290.1 GCA_017648225.1 Kiritimatiellia bacterium
GCACCGACGCCTGCCGATCATGTAAATCTGTTTATCGGTACTGATTACAACGGGCACGTCTTCCCCGGCGCGTGTCACCCGATGGGCCTTGTTCAGGCGAGCCCCGACACGGGCCACGGATCATGGCACTACACCAGCGGCTACAGGAACTCCGACAGGACGATCATCGGCTTTTCGCAGACGCACCTGAGCGGAACGGGATGTGCGGATCTCGGAGATCTTCGCATACTCCCCGGGCGCGACATCCGCTCATCGAATGTCGCTTTTATTCAGGATAAGTCGAAGGAAATTGCCCGACCAGGCTATTATTCGGCGTTTCTTACGGAGCCGAAGATCAAGGTTGAGGTTACCGCTACGCCGCATGTGGCGGTCTACCGCATCAATTATAAAGGCGACGGCCCCGCGCAACTGCTTGTTGACTGCCAGTACGGAATCTGCCATAAGGATATTCTTTCCACACATGTTTTAAACAGCGACGTAAAGGTGGATGGCAGGCGCATTTCGGGCCGTGTGCGTACGAGTGTATGGGTCGAGCGCGACTGGTACTTCGTTCTTGAATGCGATCGCAGCTTTAAAGCCGAGAAACTTCCCGCTGCGGAGGGCGAGAAGGCTCCGAGGTACGTGCTGACGTTCGAAGATATGAAGTCTGACGATACGCTCGAGGTTAAGGTGGCCATGTCGGCCGAAAGCGTCGAAGGAGCGATCGGCAATTTCGTCGAGACCGGCCGTCGCGGTTTTGATAGCATAGCCGCCGACGCGAAAAAAGCGTGGAACAGGCTTTTAAGCCGCGCCGAGGCGAAGGGTACGGACGAACAGCTTGCGAACTACTACACGTCGCTCTATCATCTTTTCGTTCATCCCAACAACATAGCCGACGCGGGCAGGCCGGCGCGCTACTCCACGTTTTCCTGCTGGGATACGTTCCGCGCGGCGCATCCGCTCTATACGATTCTTTCGCCCGAGTACATCGCGCCGTTCGTGAATTCGATGATAGATGATCAGAAGAGGAACGGTTTTCTTACGATATGGACTCTTTGGGACAAGGACAACCAGTGCATGATCGGTACGCACTCCGTGCCGGTGATCGTCGACGCGTACCTTAAGGGTATCGGCGGGTTTGACGCAGAAAAGGCTTACGGGGCGATCAGGGCGTCTTTGAGAGAAACTCACGCCAACCGCACAAAGGAGAACTGGGATATCCTCGACAGGTTCGGGTATTATCCGTACGACATCGTCAAGGCGGAGTCCGCGTCGCGTACGCTCGAGTGCGCATACGACGACTGGTGTGCGGCGCAGATGGCGAAAGCGCTCGGGAAAACGGAAGACTTCGAGTTCTTCGCCAGGCGCGCCGGAAACTACCGCAACATCTTCGACAAGGAGACTTTGCTCATGCGTCCGCGCGATTCGAAGGGGAAGTGGATCGAGCCCTTTAACCCATTCCGGATGGGATACGGCGACGGGTATGACTTCACCGAGGGCAATTCGTGGCAGTACTCGTGGCACGTGATGCACGATCCCGAAGGGCTTATCGGACTTTTCGGCGGCAGGGATAAATTCGCCGAACGCCTCGATATGCTTTTCAAGTTCCCTGAGAATATCGATGGTCAGGGAGAAGTCGGGGATGTTACAGGTCTTATCGGACAGTATGCTCATGGAAACGAGCCGTCGCATCATGTGGCTTACTTTTACCGGTATGTCGGCAGGCCCCGACGCACGGCTGAGATAATTCGCGAGGTTTTCGACAAGTTCTACCTCAATAAGCCTGATGGACTTTGCGGGAACGACGATTGCGGCCAGATGAGCGCCTGGTATTTGTTCGGCGCGATGGGCTTTTATCCGTTCAATCCGTGCGGAGGCGAATATGTGCTCGGTGCACCTCAGCTCCCTGAAGTGACGCTCAATCTTCCAGGCGGGAGACGATTCACCGTTTTGGCGAAAAATCTTTCGGCGAAAAACAAGTACGTAAAGTCGGTGAAATTGAACGGAAAGAAGCTTGACGGCTTTAAGATTACCCACGCTCAGATA
>JAGCJE010000291.1 GCA_017648225.1 Kiritimatiellia bacterium
CGGAGATTGCTGCCGCTAGCCGAGCGGACGCTTTTCAGATGTAGCGATTTGCGCAGGACTGCGACCCGAAGACGTACTCGTGTACGTCGAGTGGTTGCAAGGACGCGCAAATCGCCCATATCAAAAGCTGAGCACGGTTGCAGCAACATCCGCCGCGTTATGTAAAGTCACGGCAGGAATAAGGAGTGATAAGATTATGGTTATTACTGTTGTACAGAATATTATGTGGGTTGATATGATTCAGAAAATAAATCGTTTTTCAGATTTTCAAACGAGGAAACATCAGTTCTACACAATAAAATGAGATATACAACAAAATTCAGCCCCATAAACCGTTGCAAGCGCAAAACGCTTCCGTTTTTTAATTTCATTAATATTTATTTTTTGCTATAATTGCATTGATGAAAACATTAAAGTATATACTTTTAGTTTTTATTGTATTGTTTAGTTGTATGCGCATATCATTTTGCGATACGACAGACTCGCTTCTACCGGAGCGCGAATGGAAGATGATTCGCCTGATTGCCGTCAATTACAATCTCGATGAGGAGCGGACCTGGCTCCTCGCCGCAATACGCCGTCACGAAAACGGGCGGCCAGGACTCGAATTCGGAATCGGCGGTCCTATGAACTCTGGCCATCGCGCCCATCGCTATCAAGACGGCACAAAGTCATTCTATGTTCAGGGGATGTGGGCGGCCGGAACCATCAAGCGCCGCTACAAAGGCGATCTCTACGAATTCGCCAAGCGCTACAACCCTCCCGCTCCCATGAAATGGTACAAAGGCGTATCGTCGCTCATAAAGCGACTTAAAAAAGAAAACAACAATAAACTTCCGGGCGTTAAACCCGCGAAGAAAAAGCTCAACCTCTAAATGACGTATTAAAACGCAAAGCGAGAAAGACAGTATACTCGCAAAAGCGTCCCCCAGAATCAACAGCCGACGGCGGCGAGATCGCAGAGCTCATCGACAACCGGGTCATCGGTAAGTTCCTTTAAGAAAGAGCGGCGGAATTCGAGATGGCCACGCTCGGCGCAGAGCCTGCGCGACGTGACGAACTCAAGGCCTGAAATCATCCAGCCTACCTGAATGAGAACGAAATCCGCGAGGCACCTGATGTTCTGATAATCCACGGGCCTTCGCTCGCGGATTGCCGCGACCACTTCGGCGCTCGGGGCAGAATCGGTCTTTAAATTCCAGAACGCCGTACTGTCCCTGCGCCAATCGGTCGTTTTAACGCGCTCTTCAAGGACACGGAAAATATCGAGCTTATCGGCGTCGCGCACGGTCTTCGAACACGTAAGCGTCAACTCGTCCATCGACTCCGACGGAATGTCGCGACGGTTGTGGACCAGTACCGCCGTTAAAACCGCGTCCTTCAGATCCCAGCCGTCGAGCCACCCTTTGGACTTTACGATATCGTGCGAAAATACCGCATGATCGACCGAGTCGGCGTCACGAAATGTATTGTAAAGTTTAAGCTGCTCGTAGCGCCCTGTATCATGCAGGAGCGCAGCCGCCTCGCAGGCGAGACTCGTTCGCCCATCAAAACCCTCACCCTCGGCAATACGCCTCGCCGCCTCGACGACATTCTTCGTATGAACGAGCTTAAGCTCCATCATCTCTGGGAGACGGCCCGAAGAATCACGATAAGTATCGACGTAGGCGTTGTAGAGCGATGTAAGTTTTTCAAGCATGATTTTTCAGAACTTGAATTCAATCTGCCAACGGATAAACCAGGCGGGACGATCGGTGATAAAGTAATCTCCCGGGCAAAAATGCTCAGCGTGAATATGACCGAAAATCTCAAACCTCTCGCCCTTCGACTTATCGGCGAGCATTATCGGAAAATTATAATGTAAGCCGTTTAAATAGCCTTTATAGTGGCCCTTACCGCCGCCGAGACCGTCGTTCACAGCGGCGAACATCGGTCCCGA
>JAGCJE010000292.1 GCA_017648225.1 Kiritimatiellia bacterium
AAGCGGCTTCCCGTTCGGACGGACGAGTTTACCCGAAACGAGCGAACCGTCGGCGCCGACGTAATCAGGGTAAAGGCAGCTCAAGACGGCATTATGGAGATCAAGCTGTTTAATAATCGCCATCGCTGCGACAACCGTCACCATAAGCGACAGAACGCGCCTGCGCGCCGCCGAACCCTCAAACGGGCACTTCCACCACACAAGCGGAATTACGGCGGCGAAAACAGGGAGCGTCGCCAATTCAAAGGGCGACCTCCCGTTATTATCGAAAGAGCCCACAAGACAGCCGGGCTCCATTACGGCCCATGCCGTCATCAGGCATATTAGCGACAGTGCAAAAACTACAGGAGCGACAAGCCAACCGCGATTAGACCCTGTGCCAAACCCCATGACAAGCCTCCTTCAGTTTTTTCAGTGCTGATTGTATGTTCCGTCGACTTCTTCCCAAGTGCGGGTCGTAAAGAACTTCGCGATGGCCGTATCGTACTCGGCCGTATGGGCGAAGGCCTTCTTCATAAGCTTAAAGCGCGTATCAAGTCCGAGCGTGCCGCCGTGGTTGGCGAGTTCCTCGACGAGATTGCCGTAATCGAGCGGATCGGTGACGGACGCGACGCGGAGATAATTCTTGGCGCTCGCGCGGACCATGCAGGGGCCGCCGATATCGATGTTCGTGCGGGCCATCTCGGGGGTTACGCCATCCTTGGCGACCGTCTCGCGGAAAGGATAAAGGTTTACGACGACCATATCGAGCGCGTTGGCGTCGAGACGCTTCAGATCGTCCTGATGGGCGTCGTTGTACTTCTCGGAAAGGATGCCGAGATAAATCTTAAAGTCGAGCGTCTTGACGAGACCGCCCTGCATCTCGGGCTGGCCGGTGTAATCGGAAACGGCGACGAGCGTTCCTTCGGCGGCATCGCCGAGAATCTCCTTGATCTTGGTGTATGTTCCGCCGGTCGAATAAATCTTTACGCCGGGGCAGGCCTTGACGAGAGCGGGAACAAACGTCTCGAGGCCCGTTTTGTCGCTCACGCTCATAAGAACGTTCTTTACCTGAACACGATTGTCGATTTCGGTGACGATATTAAGCGCCATTGTTGTACTCCTATCTGATTATAAAAATTACTTCTTTTATTATTATACCATAAAGCATATTACGCATTCTACTGTCATCCCAACTGGAATATCCTCACCTTTCCCCATTTGCCTTTATTCATTCTGTACTACAGTAATAACCATAGCTTCTCGAGGCGGCTCCGCCGCGAAACACGAAAGTTGAGTTAGTGACGAATCGCGCTACTGCGCGATTGAAGCGCCGTCGTGCGCACTCACCTTGAGGCTTCGCCTCGGTGGTGCGCTCAACGTCTCTTCACCCTATCGGGTTTCGTCACTTAACTCAAACACTAAAGCGGCACTTCGTGCCGACACAAAAACGCCTCCTTCGGAGGCTACACGAAAAGCGCAACACTGGAGATAGTGAGTACATTCCGCCGAAGTTCGTTTAAGGTCTTAGGCTTACTTATGCCATT
>JAGCJE010000293.1 GCA_017648225.1 Kiritimatiellia bacterium
ACGGAAATCTCGATGAGGTCGCCATCGGCAAGATTCAGGAGCGTCTGACGTATTATACGGAACTTGAGTCCCGCAAAGAGACGATTCTCAAATCCATCGCCGATCAGGAAAAACTGACGCCGGAGCTCGAGAAGAAAATCCGCGAATGCTACCAGAAGTCGACCTTGGAGGATCTTTACCAGCCTTATAAGCCAAAACGCCGTACACGCGCCCAGGTCGCCAAGGAGAAGGGCTTCGGGCCTCTTGCGGAATCGATATGGAACGGCGACGAGGCGGCGGCTCTCGCGGCGTCGGATGAGGACCTACAGTTCGCGAGAGACATTATCGCTGAGCGCGTCGCCGATATGGCCAACGTGCGCGGCTATATCCGTCAGCTTTTCGCGACTAAGTCAACCGTTAAGAGTGAGGTCGCTTCGCCGAAACCGACGGAGCCTACGAAGTTCGAACAGTATTACGAATTTTCGGAGTCTATCTCTACGATTCCTTCGCACCGCTATCTCGCAATCCGCCGCGGACAGAAGGAGGGCGTTCTCTGGGTTAAGCTGGAGCTCGACAAGGAACTCGCGCTCGAAGGGATTATGGATCTCGTTTCCAAGGAGACGGCCGGAGTTTCGCCGCGCGGCGTTTGCGAGCGCCAGATTACGCTCGCCGCGGAAGACGCGTATAAGAGACTTCTGGCGCCGTCCTGCGAGGTCGATGTGACAGTCGACAAAAAGATGGAGGCCGATCGCGCGGCGGTCGAGGTTTTCGCCGAGAATCTCCGTCATCTTCTTCTTGCCGCGCCTTTGGGCGAGAAGGCCGTTCTCGCGATCGACCCCGGCATCCGCACGGGTTGCAAGGTCGCGATGATGGATTCTACTGGGAAGTATCTCGGCAAGACTGTGATTTATCCCCAGCAGAATCCCCAGGAAGCCGCTAAAGCGATCGCGATGATCGTCAACAAGTATCGCCCCGAGGCCGTCGCCGTCGGCAACGGAACGGCCGGTCGCGAAACCGAGACGTTCGTCCGCCAGACTTTAAAGAAGCTGCACGATCAGCATCCAGAAATTCCAACTCCAATGGTCGTGAGCGTCAGCGAGTCGGGCGCGTCGGTATATTCGGCGAGCGAGATCGCGCGCAAGGAATTCCCAGATCTCGATCTTACCGTCAGAGGAGCGATTTCCATTGGCCGCAGACTTCAGGATCCTCTCGCCGAACTTGTAAAGATTGATCCTAAGGCGATCGGCGTCGGACAGTATCAGCACGATGTCCATCAGCCGCTTTTAGGTTCGAAGCTCGACGAAGTCGTCGTAAGCTGCGTGAACGGCGTAGGCGTCGAGCTCAATACGGCCTCGGCTCCGCTTCTGGAGCGCGTTTCCGGCGTCGGCGCGTCGCTCGCCAAGGCGATCGTAGAGTGGCGCAACGAGAACGGTAAGTTCACGAGCCGTGAAGATCTGAAGAAGGTTAAGGGGCTCGGCGCAAAGGCGTTCGAGCAGTGCGCGGGATTCCTGAGAATCCGCGGGGCGAAGAATCCGCTCGATTCGTCGGCGGTCCACCCCGAAAGATATGAGCTCGTCAACAGGATGGCGCTCGACATGGGCGTCGGCCTCGGCGAGCTTGTCGGCAATCAGTCCTTAGCCTCGAAGATCAATATCCGCAATTATATAACCAACGAGGTCGGCGAGCCTACGCTTAAGGATATCGTTTCCGAACTGGCAAAGCCTGGGCGCGATCCGCGCGCCGTTTTCGAGCCGCCTAAATTCCGCGATGATGTCACGAAAATCGAGGACGTCCGCGAGGGAATGAAGCTCGAGGGCGTTGTTACGAACGTGACGGCGTTCGGCGCGTTCGTCGATATCGGCGTTCATCAGGACGGGCTTATCCATCTTTCGG
>JAGCJE010000294.1 GCA_017648225.1 Kiritimatiellia bacterium
CCCGCCCGTGAGAACGACGGTCTTCGCCTTGTATGACGCAATTTCTGCAAGCAGCTCGTCAAGCGTCATCGAAAAGCGCTCTCTTACGTCCGTATCGCACCATGGACAGGCGAGATTGCACCCGGCGAACCGTACGAAAACGCACGGCCGCCCGGTGTTGCGCCCTTCTCCCTGAAGGGACTCGAATATTTCAACCAGTCTATATCTCATTTTTCTGAATATGCGCCTAAAAAGGTGAATCTGTCAATTTCGGGATCGGCGGCGAGGTCCGCAAGAAGCGAAAGTACCGACACATCGGAAATCGAGGCTTCGAACTCAAAAATGAATCTGAACTCGAAATCCATCCCTGGTACAGGACGCGACTCAAGCTTAGTCAAATTGACGTCGATCGCGGAGAATTTCGAGATGATGTCGTTAAGCGAGCCGGGCTTATGCGGCAGACTCAGCATTATGCCGATCCTGTTCGCGTCGGAATAAATCTCCGTGTTCTTCGCTATGCAGATGAAGCGGGTATAGTTCAGCGCCGCGTTCTGAATCCTCTCGGCGATTATCTCAAGCCCGTAGAGATCTGCGCACGTGCGTGAGGCGATTACCGCGACTCCAGACGTTTTGTTCGCCGCGAGCGCTTCTGCGGCGGTCGCCGTATTTATCGCAGGCTTCATCTCGATGCCGCTGTGGGCGCGGAAGAATTCGCTGCACTGCGCGAGGGCGTGGGGATGGCTCTCGATGACTTTCACGTCCGAAAGCTTCGTTCCCCTGGGGGCGAGGAGCACATGATCGATCTTGAGCTTAAGCGATCTTACGATATGAAACTTGTGCTTCTGCATAAGATCGTAAACCGCCGCGACAGATCCGGCCGCGGAGTTCTCAATGGGCAAAATTCCGTAAGGACAAAGGCCCTTCTCAACCGACTCGAAAATCTTCTCGAAATCGTTGAAATAGACGATCGTCGGCAGGGCGAACATGCGGGACGCCGCCTGCTGTGCGTACGCGCCTTCAACGCCAGGACACGCGACGATCGCGCGCTTTGGGAATTTGTCGCTCGTCGCTGCGATTGCGTCCTTGACCGATCTGACGAATTCGGATTCGCCGTTTAAAAGGACGCGCTGGCGGGCCTTGGTAATTCCGAAAATCGTCCTGAAAAGAAGCCTTGCGGCGTCCTCATGCTTCTCGCCGACGGCGTTAGTCACGCGAGAGAGAATGTTACGCTCTCTCGCGGGATCCGAAACGCTCGTTCCCTCGGCCTTCTTGGCCAGGGCCACCTCATCCATCTTCTCCATGCGGTTCAGAAAAAGTTCGGCGATTTTATCGTCGATCGCATCGATATCGCGGCGCAATTCAGCAATGTCTTTCATCTTTTTTACCCTTCTTCGATTACCAGTTCGCGACGAGCCCCCTCAGAGCCGAAACCTTTTTCATTGTCTCGGTGAACATTGCCGGCGTCTGGCTCTGAGCGCCGTCGCACTTCGCGCGCGGCGGATCGTTATGCACTTCGATTATAAGACCGTCCGCTCCGATAGCGGTCGCGGCGACGGCCATCGAGTCGACCATCCACGAATGCCCCGTGGCGTGCGAAGGATCGATGACGACCGGAAGGTGGGAAAGGCGGTGCAAAAGCGTGACGACGCCGAGATCGAGCGTATTCCTGAGAGCCGTTTCGAACGTCCTGATACCGCGCTCGCAGAGAATAACGTTGGGATTGCCGGACGCGATAATGTATTCGGCGCTCATCAAAAGTTCCTGAATCGTCGCAGACATTCCGCGCTTTAAAAGAATCGGCTTTTTGGTGTATGCTCCTACCTCCTTAAGAAGATTGAAGTTCTGCATGTTTCTCGCGCCGATCTGAATAACGTCGACATCATTGAAACACTCGATATCCTTGAAGTCCATGAGTTCCGTAACGATCGGAAGAGAAGTCTCCTTCTTCGCGACATTAAGAAGCCTTATACCCTCCTCGCCGAGACCCTGGAACGCGTAGGGCGATGTGCGCGGCTTGAACGCGCCGCCGCGAAGCATGGTCGCGCCGGCCTCCTTAACGGCCTTTGCGCACGAAACTATCTGCTCTTCAGACTCGACGGAACAGGGGCCCGCGATAACCGAGAACGCGCCGCCGCCGATCTTGACGCCCGAACAGTCGATTACGGAATCTTCAGGATGGAATTTGCGGTTGGCGGCTTTGTAAGGCTCCTGAATACGCTGAACGGACTCGACGATATCGAGAGCCTCGATAAGCCCCGGATCTATGTGGGCAATATCGCCGACGCATCCGATGATCGTCTCGAGTTGACCGGACGATACATGCGGCTCAATGTTGTTGGCCTTGAGAATTTCCTTCAGCGTTTCAAG
>JAGCJE010000295.1 GCA_017648225.1 Kiritimatiellia bacterium
CGTCCGCGAAGAGGGTAAGAAGTATAAAATCGCCTACGCTCCCGTTCCCGTTGCGAACGCCGCGAAGTATACGCGCAACGTTCCCAAGGAGTATATCGCCCGGAACGGCCACGACGTTACCGAGGCGTTCCTCGATTACGTGCGTCCGATCGTCGGCGAACTTCCGCACTGCGAAATCTTCTAAGGAGATTCTGAAATGGAATTTACCGAGCCTCAACGTAAAACGATTACGAGCGCCCTGACCATGTTTTCGGTCGGGGTTATCGTGGCGTTTGCCGTGATTGCGCTATGGGGGCTGATTGCGCTTCTTAAGTTCGCGTCCGGGGCGATAACGCCGTTGGTCATCGGTCTTTTTCTTGCTATGCTTTTTAAGCCGTATTATCTCTGGTGGCTTAAGGCAGTGAAGAATCCGTCGCTGGCCGTCGCAGTGATGATTCTTTCTGTTCTGTTGCCCATAGGCGTTTTTCTATGGTTTTTCGGTCTTTTTGCCATCAATCAGCTCGGTGGTATGTTAGATTCCGCTCCGGGATATATAGCAACGTTCAAGGCATGGTTCAATTCTGAATTTCCAAATGCCGTCGCGCTTGTAAATAAACTGGATTTGCCGTATGAATCCTGGGTCGAATCCATGAAAGCCAGCGGTGCTGACATAGCGCGAAGCGTTGTCAGTTATGTGACAAGTATCCTGGGTGTGCTGGTTTCGCTCGTGTTCTTTCTGTATTTCATCACTAAACCGAGTCTGAAAGGGGCCGATCTTACAGAAGAAATGCCGTTTCTCAAAACAGATACTAAACGGTTTGTTTCCGATCAGATAGATTCGTTTATCAATATTGTAATAAGTTTTGCTCGTCGCCAGATGATTATTTGCATTCTTGAAGGAATTCTCTATGGTGTCGGGTTTTCGCTTGTTGGTCTTAAATACGGCTTTGTGGTCGGCTTTGCGCTCGGTTTATTCAACTTCGTTCCTTTTTTGGGAACGGTCGTTTTTCTCCCGGTCGCGCTGTTGGTCGCTTATTTCGGAGCGGATGGTTCAGGCTCTCTGGCGCTTTGGGTTACCGGCGTCTGGTTGACCGGGCAGTTTCTTGACGGATATTTCATAACCCCGAAGATCCAGGGCGACAAGACGGGAATCGGCTACGCGGGCGTAATATTTTCGTTCTTCTTCTGGGGGATTGTCTTTAATTCAATTCTCGGGCTTTTGCTGGCGATTCCGCTTTCGGCGTTCTGTCTCGTGCTGTGGCGGGCGATAAAAGAGAAGTATATCAAACCCGTTCTGTAAAACGTTAAAAAAACTGGAGGTTAAAAATGGCGGTTGCATCATTTGAAGTTATGGAGTTCGGCGTTACGAAGTACGGCGAAAAAGCCAAAAAGTTCATCCTCAAAGGCGCGGGTGGCGTCGTCCTCGAGGTGAGCGATTACGGCGGGAAGGTCGTCCGTCTTTTTACTCCTGACCGTGACGGCGCGATGAAGGATGTCGTCGTCGGCTTCGACGATCCTTCGGGCTGGGATAACGGGGATCCCTACTGGGGCTGTATCATCGGCCGCTACGGAAACAGAATTGCCGCAGGTAAATTCACGTTGAACGGTGTCGATTATCAGCTTCCGGCGCTCAACAACGCTCCGGGCGGAATCGGATGCAATCTCCACGGCGGCGCGCGCGGCTGGGACGCGTACGTGTGGGACTCTGAACCGTTTATCGACGCGGACGACGTCGGCGTCGTCTTCAAGCGCGTTTCCGCCGACGGCGAAGAGGGCTTCCCCGGAAAGGTCGAGGTGTGCGTTAAGTATACTCTCACAAAGGACAACGTCTGGCGCGTTGATTACGAGGCGGTGCCCGATAAGGATACGCCGATCAACATGACTCAGCATGTCTACTTCAACTTTAAGGGCGAATCGGGCGGCACGATCGAAGATCATATTATGACCATCGCCGCGTCAAAGGTTACCCCGACCGATGCCGGCCAGATTCCGACCGGTGAAATCGCAGACGTCGCTGGAACCGCCTTCGACTTCCGCGATGGAATGCGTATCGGAGAGCGTATCAACGAGCCTGATCCGCAGCTCGAAATCGGAAAGGGCTACGATCACAACTGGGTTCTCGACGAGGGCGTCATGGCCGGCGGGAAAGGCGGGCTCATCAAGGCGGGCGGTCTTTACTGCCCGTTGAACGGCCGCAGCGTCGAGGTTTGGACGACCGAGCCGTGTCTTCAGGTTTATACGGCAAACTGGGCGAGCTACGACCAGAAAGCCAAGGGCGGAGAGCACCTTTCGTTCCGCTGCGGCGTGGCGCTTGAAACCCAGCATGCCCCCGATTCTCCCAATAAGCCTCAGTGGCCTACGACTATTGTCAAGGCTGGAGAGAAGTATTCGTCAACGACCGAGTTCCGCTTCGGTGCAAAGTAAATGGCGAAGACGACTTTTACATACGAATTGACAAACGATCAGCAGGAACTGCTGCTCGGAGTGATGCTTTCGGGGAACTATCGAAAAAGGGAGGTTCCGTATTCTCTCTGGTCGATAGAAGGTGACGGTTTTAACGCGACGCTTTATTCTAAAGAGAAGCACGGAAAGCGCAAACTCTGTGTTCAGGGCGGAAAGGCCGAAGATTTCGTTCTTTTCGTTCTCGAGCCGAATGTTCTTGGGAGTGCGACCCTTGGTTACGAGACTATTCTCGATCCGACGCTGACCTCGCCTCACGCGGGCAGCGACGAGTCGGGAAAGGGCGACTATTTCGGACCCCTCGTGGTCTGCTGCGCGTATACCGACGAGAAGCTTTCCGCTCAGATGCAGGAGCTCGGTATCAAGGACTGTAAGCAGATGAGCGACAAGGCCGTCCTTACGGCCGGCGCGAAAGCGCGCGCGCTTCTCGGACCCGACGGTTACAGCGTCGTCAAACTCGGACCGGCCGCCTACAATCGCCTTTACGCGAAAATGCGCAACATCAACCGTATGCTCGCCTGGGCTCACGGAACGGCGATTGAAGAGCTTCTGACCAAACGTTCCGGATGTCCCCGCGTCGTCGTCGACCAGTTCGCGCCGACGGAAGCGACGATTCTAAGAGCGCTCAAGCCTCTCGGCAAAAAGGCTGAGGTCGTTCAGCGCCATAAGGCCGAAAGTGATATCGCGGTAGCAGTCGCGTCCGTTATCGCCAGAGAGATTTTTCTCCGTGACGTCGCCAAGATGAGCGAGGAGATTTTCGGCTCCGAACCCCCAGCCGAAGGCGAAGAAAAACCGAAGGTTCCTATCGGTTCAAGCGATCCTAAAGTTAGAGCTCTAGCCGAAGAAATGGTCAGGAAGGAAGGCCCTGTCTGGCTTATGAATCACGCGAAAGCCCATTTCCAGACTACAGACAAGGTTCTCGCCGCATGCGGACGGACGCGCGACGATCTGCCCGAAGAGGGGCGGATTACCTCGGCTGTCGCCAACGGAGGATTTAAAAACAGTTTTACGAAGTCTAAAAAAGAGGAATAAACCTAATGTCTTTATTTTTCGCAAATTCGCTTATTGACGGATTTTTCGTTTCGAACGCTATCGGCAAGGGAATTGTTCTCCTGCAGATCGTCGGATCTATCGCGATGGTAGCCGCGATAATCGGTAAATGGCGGGAGTTGTCGTTTGTCGTAAGGACTACGCGGCGCTTTCTCCATGATTTCGCTTCCGGGCATGATGTTCTTGAATACTATCTTACGCGCCGTCCTTCCGCGAAAGCCGGACTCGAGGGTATTTATAAAGAAACGTGCGAGAGGCTTCTTAAGCTTCTTTCTCCGGATGTAAGAGCTCTTCTGGTCGGCCGCAATACCAACGGCGACGGCGAGGCTGCGCTCACGGCTCGTGAAATCGAACTCGTGCGCGGCACATGCGAGCATGCGCTTGACGAAGAGGAAATCCGTGTTGAACACGGTATGGGTGTAATCGCTACCGTCGTCGCTCTCGCTCCGATGCTCGGTCTTCTCGGGACGGTCTGGGGCGTTCTTGACGCGTTTGCCGAAATGGGCAGCGCGGGTAGCGCCAATCTCGCTACGATCGCGCCCTCGATTTCGTCGGCTCTCGTTACGACGGTCGTCGGTCTTCTTATCGCGATTCCTGGCGTTATCGCGTTTAATCAGATGAATGCGATGATCAGAAGCGTAACGAGCGATATGGAAGGCTTCGCCGACGAGCTCATCGGCCGCGTAGCATGTGAGTTCCAGGGAAGGGGAGCGTAAAATGTCGCTGCGCCGCAGACGTCATCGCGGAGACAAGCCGAAAGCCCAGGTCGATATGACTTCGCTCATCGACTTGACTTTTTTGCTTCTCGTTACATTTATCGTTACTCTTCCAGCGTTGGAACAGGGAGTTTCGATTATGCTGCCGCAGGCGAAAACCGATCAGTTGCCGACTAAAGATAAAAAGGCCAATACCGTTACGATAGACGCGCTCAACAGAGTTTTTCTCAATAATAAACCTGTTACCCACGAGGAGCTCGAAACTGCGCTTTCGGCCATGCAGGCCGAAGATCCCGACGTCCCTGTGCTTGTGCGTGGAGATGAAAGACTTGACTATGGTCAGGTCATGAGCGTCGTAAAGATACTTCACAAGTGTAAAATCCGAAAGATGGCTCTCGTTACGGTGGAGAAATAAATGTATATCGGAGAGGAATCGAGACCGAACGCTTTTAACGTAGTCTACTTCGTGGCTGCGATAATCGTCCATCTCGTTTTGTTCCTGTCGATCTGGTATATCGGAACGCGCGAGGACGAGGAAGAAAAGGAAATCGTCATTCCGATGGAATTGATGGTTGTCGTCAACGAGAATCTCGACGGTGTCGAAAACGAGCAGCCGCCTGAGACTCCGCCTCAATCAGAGCCTGATCCGCCGCCGCCCGACCCGCCGAAAGAGCCGGACCCGCCGCCGCCTGATGAACCCGAAATAACCGAAGCGGTTGTTTTGAAGCCGGATAAGCCTAAACCCCCGGAACCTCCAAAACCACCTAAGCCTCCAGAACCTCCTAAACCTCCGGAGCCTCCGAAACAGCCGGATAAACCTAAGCCGCCCGAGAAGACTCGCGACCAGCGTCTTGCCGAGATGCGCAACAGTACGACGAAAGTTAAGACTCCGCCGCCCAGAAATAACGGTCGAACAGAGAAACGTCCGCAGGATTGGGAGAAATTGTTAAACGCCGGATATAAACCCGGTCCGACGAATCAGGGATTGGATGCGAGCGAAGAGGCGCGTTGTCTCGCCTTGATCCGTCAGGCATTCTATTCAAAATGGGATAGGCCCGCGTGGACGAGCAGTCTTAGGAAAATGTGTCTTTCAGTGCAGTTTGGCTCTGGAGGAAGGGTAGTTGGCTATTCGTTGACTCAGAGTTCGGGCGATGCTTCAGCCGACAGAACCGTTTTGAGGGCCGCCTCCCAGGTAAGTCACGTGCGTGGGCTTTCTTCGTCATTCATTGAAAAACACCGGACTGTGATTGTTCGCTTTGAGGTTACACCGGAGTAGTCTATGTTTTTATCGGCATCCATTCTCGCTGCTGCAGTTTCTGTGATACCCCTTGAAGGTGTTAAGTGTGCCGACATGACGGTTCGTGCGGATTTGGACGCATACAATGTTTTTGAGGGCGATCCTATCGTATTGACCGTCGATTTTATCGGCAATGCCGACTTCGGCTCGTTGCATCCGCCGGAACTTTCTGGTGCCGTCGATTCAGGCGTCTGGAAAATCGACGACAAAAGCGCAAAGACCGATACTTACAGAAACGCCCGGAGAATGACTTATCGCATCCGCCCCGTTAAAGACGGTTGTTTGGAGTTTCCGGCGTTGACATTTTCCTATCGCCATTTCCATACGGGTGAAAAAGTCGAGGTTTCAACGTCTCCAATACCGGTTCATTCAAAAACGACTTCCCAGGTCGTTATTTCAGGAGAAGATGAAGGAGGGATTGTTTGGCCGTTGCCTGACGGCCTTTTAATTGACCTTTCCTCCAGTCAGTTGGGATCTCAAACGGGCCTTACCGAGGATCAACTCTTCGCGTGGCGTAAGGCTTGCGCTTCGACAAATGCGGCGGCGTTTAAGGAGTTCGATTTTCCCGAAGCCCGCCTTAATGAAGCCGCTTGCGAAATCCTCGCAGGTAACTGGCAGAGGGCGCTTTCGATTTATTCTTCCCTCGAGTGGGAGATCGGCCAAACGCCCGCCGTCGAGCGCGGTATGGTCGCGGCTCTTGCGCTTAAAACATCCAACCCCCATGCGGAGCTGCCGATGTGGCGGCAGATTTTTCGTCCGGTATTGAAACATTCATGGATTGGCCGCTCTTTGTATGCGTTGGGTGCCATTCTTGTCGTTGCAGGTCTCTTTTTCGCGTCTCGCTTTTTACTTAAGCTTATCGTCTGTTTTGTTGCGGCAATCGTTTTAGCACATGAGGCTGCAGCTCAAGATATCTTCGAGGAGATGGAGCGGATGCAGGAGATGATGCGGCGAGAGATGAATTCGATGAGGCCGTTGGGCTTTCCCGGCAGCGCCAGAATGTCGGTTAACGGCTTTGAGATGACTCCGCCTGAAATCACGGCGAAGGTAGCGGTTGATAAAAATCAACTTGTTGTCGGCGAAATCTTTAATCTGATCGTTTCAATCGATGTGCCCAGCGATTGCACATTATCCGAAAAAGTCCGTATATCGGCTTCCCGGACTATAGGACTTGCAAGCGCAGGACCAAGTGAAAATCTTCCAGATAAACCGGGTCGAACGGAGGGCAGGGTCGTAAAACGGATGTCCGTTCCTCTCAGATACAACGTTCCGTTCAAGGGCGATGTTTCATTTTCTATACACGGCATGTGCGACAGAGTGATCAGACGCAGAAACTCCCGATTTTCATCCTCTTTTACTTTTTCTGAGGATGCCGGCTCGGTGGAACTGGAGGTTCAACATCTTGACGGTGTAAAAATGCCCGATGATTACAACGGATGCGTCGGTGAAAATTTTACCGCTTTTCAAAGAGTGGATATCCGTGAGGTTGAGACGAATGATGTCGTGGCGGCGGTAATCACCGTCAGAACGGATGGTGCTTTTGTTCCTGAAAACGCTTTTCAAAATGAACTTCGCCGTGATCAGGATGTAGTTGTCTACAAAAGACTTTTCAGAGTTTCAGGGGAGGCTGAAACTCCGGATGTCTCCTTTTCGTATTACGATCCTTCGAAAAAAGAGTATCGTTGCGTTACCGCGAAGGGTGTCCCGTTGAAGTATACCGCACGCAAGGAAGGCGAGGCGGATTCTGTAGTAATTGGTTTGGATAAGGCTGTTTCCAAAATCGTTCTCAGATTCGCCCCGCGCGAGAGCGCTCGTGAAGTGGCATTCACTTCGAAACGCGCCGACGAGCTTACGGTAACCGAAACGGTTGGCGAGTGGGTGCGTGTCGATGACGGTGTCCACGCGGGCTGGGTAAAAAGGAAGGATCTTAAATGATGAATAAAAGGATTTTTCTTTCTCCGCCTTTTGTCGATCGCGCTGAACGCGCCGAAGTCGAGTCGGCTTTTGATTCGGGGTACGTTGCGCCGTGCGGACCGAAAGTCGACCAATTCGAGCTTGAGCTTGCGAAATTGTCGGGTAGAAAGTACGCTGTCGCCGTTTCCAGCGCGACAGCCGCATTGGAACTTATTTTCGCTCATCTTAAAGTCGATAAGACGTGGATCGCTGTTGTTCCGACGCTGACTTTTATTGCTACCATTTCGCCAGCTTGCCGTCTCGGCGCGGAGCCGTGGTTCGTCGATTGCGATTCGACCGGCAACGTTGATTTGAAGCTTCTTGACAAGGCCCTCGCGGACGCCGCGAAGACCGGGCGTAAAATTCTCTTTGTAGCCGTCGATCTTTTCGGACGCTGCTGTAACTACGATACGATTGAAAAACTTTGCCGAAAGTATAAGGCGAAGTTTGTCTGCGACAGCGCCGAAGCGGTAGGCGCGACGTTCAAAGGCCGTCCTGCTGGCAGTGCGGGATTAGCGGCCGTTTATTCTTTTAACGGAAATAAACTTATTACGACCTCGGGCGGTGGTGCTATTTTAACAGACGACAAAAAGCTCGCCGACCATGTTAAAAAACTTTCCCAGCAGAGTCGCGAGAAGGCGCTTTGGTACGAGCATAAGGAGATTGCTTACAATTTCAGAATGAGCAATCTTCTCGCGGCTGTCGGGCTCGCGCAGCTTTCGAAGATGGATAAAATCCTTAATGCCAAAAAGAGCGTGCGTGAATTCTACGGACGTTGCGCCGAGGGAAGACGCTTGGAGCTTCTGCCGAAGGTCGAAGGCGAGAACAACTGGCTCACGATTATGCTTCTCAGGAACAGCCGCGAGCGCGACAGGCTGATAAAACTCTTCGAGGCGGAGAATGTAGAGACGCGCCCTGTCTGGAAGCCGATGCACATGCAGAAGGTTTTCAAAGGCTGCCGCGTTTACGGCGGGAAAGTTTCTGAAAACCTTTTTTCGAGAGGTGTCTGTCTTGCGTCGGGCGCGGGTCTTGCCGAGGCCGATTTTAAGAGAATAGCTAAAGTGCTGGATGATTTCGCTGCGGAAAGAAAATGAAAAAACTCCATGTCACAGCTGCGGGATTAGGATGGAGCGTTCTTGAAAGGAACGGCGTGAAGCGCATTGCCGGATTGGATTTCATTCCGGCCGAAAGCGTATTTCCCGCCGTTACCTGCGTAGCCCAAGCGTCGACGCGTACGGGACTTAAGCCTCAAGAACACGGAATGATTTCAAACGGCGTTTGGTTTGAGGATCTTAAAAAGCCCATGTTCTGGGAGCAGTCCGCGAATCTCGTGAAGGGTAAGAGGATATGGGAAAATCGACGCGCGGCGGGTGAGAAGATTGGACTCTTTTTCTTTCAGCAGTCGCTGGGCGAAAACGTCGATGCGATAATTTCTCCCGCTCCGATCCACAAGCACGGCGGCGGGATTGTAATGAATTGCTACGTTAAGCCGTATGCGCTCTCGGAAAGGTTACATAAAAGGCTTGGCAGATTTCCGCTTCACCGTTACTGGGGTCCGCTCGCTTCTCCGAAGGTCGGCCGCGCGTGCATCGACTGGTTCGAGGCTTTGACCGACGAGTACGATGTGGACGAGGCGTATTTATATCTGCCGACCCTTGATTACGCCGCGCAGAAATCAGGTCCCGCTTCAAAGGCCGATTTCGCCGCGTTTGCGGAACTTCGCCGACAGTTGGAGCGTCTTGCTGAACTTTGTCAAAAGCGTGGAGCGGAGCTTTCGGTGACAGGTGATTATGATATAACGCCGGTAACGCTTCCGCCGGTCGAGCCTAACGCCGTTTTAAGGCGTGAAGGGTTTTTTCGAACCCGTTCTATCGCGGGTCGGACGTATCCTGATTTTTATTCATCGGGAGCGTTCGCGGTCTGTGATCACGAGTTCTGCTTTCTGGTCGGAGAACGCAGGAATGAGGCCGCGGAGATTCTTTTGGCGAGCGGAGATTATGAATTGTCGGATGAACTTGGCCCGGAATATAAGGTGCTGCTCGCGCGAAAGGGATCCTGGTGCGCATACAGATGGTGGTCGTCGCCCAATGAGGCGCCTGATTACGCTTCGCATGTCGACATTCATAACAAGCCGGGGTATGATCCGACAGAACTTTTCTTTTTTGGTAAAAAAATAATAAAAGGAACTCACGGTCGAAAGTCGATTGTGGCAAAAACGGAGGAAAATAAATGAAGAAGATCGTTTGTGCGGCGGTGCCCGCGCTTATCGTAGGGATTGCTATTGGCTTCACGGGAGCGAAGCTGATGAATACGGATGAAATAACGACGGCGACCGAGGTTAAGTCCGAGAAAAAAACTGTTGAAAAAAAGAGAGAGAATTCCAGAATAAACCGTCCTAGAATTCCGCGCCGCGAGTTTCAGCGTCAACCTCAGGAAGAGTCACCTGGAAATCATGAGGTAGCAGTAGAGGAGAATTCCGAGAATTCCCGTCGAGAGAATCGCAATTTGAATATTCGCGATAGGATCGAGAGAATGAGAACAGAGAATCCTGAAGAATATGCTGCTCATACGAACCGGTTGGCCAGGTGGCGCGATTCACGCAGACAGCGTGCGGTCTCTAAATTGGATTTCTTAGCTTCCGTTGACACCTCCACGATGAGTAAGCCGGAGAGAGAGACTCATGAGAAGTTGCAGAATCTGATTGAAGAGCGCGAAGAACTCCAAACAAGAATCGAGGAAGGGTTCGCTTCTGGTGAAATGTCCGATGAAGACAGGCGTGCCGTTTGGGATCAAATGCGTGAAGCGGATCGTCAGATTGCGGAGCTTAACAGAGCAGAGCGGGAGAATCTTATCAAAAAGACGGCTGAAGCGGTCGGCTTAACCGGAGAAGAAGTTGGTGAGGTTGCCGGGACGATAATGAAAGTTATTGAAGCTACGGAAAACAATTCATGGGGTCGCGGCGGTCGCGGAGGCCGCGGAGGCCGTGGAGGCCGCCGCTGATGCGCAAAACTCTCGCGGTAGGCCATTTTCTGAATGAATCCTTCGTTGACGCGTGCGCCCCTTATCTGGGGCGCATCCGCGAGGTTTTTTTCGCATGGCCCGGGGTGTTGAGCTGTCGGCCGGCTCCGGAGTTTACTCCGGACGTCAAATCGCGCTTCATCGCCGATCTTAAATGGGCGCGGGAGAGCGGGCTTTTGCTGGATACTCTTTTTAACTGCAACTGTTACGGAGATAAGGCGATTTCTGCGGAACTTGCGGATTTCGCCGATGCGACGCTCGCCGAGATGGACCTGGAAGGTCTTTATCCTGATATCGTCACAACGACATCTCCTTTTTTAGCTACGATTTTCCGACGCCGCCATCCGAATGTAAAAATCCGTTTAAGCGTCAATATGCGTGTTCACGGGACGGCCGGTTTTGAGCCAGTAATTGAGCTCTTCGATTCGTTCTACGCCTCGCGCGAGCATCATCGCGATCTGAATTGGCTGAAGGATCTTTCTCGTTGGGCCAAGGCGAACGGTAAGATTGTCGGAATGCAGGCTAATTCCGGATGTCTGAGACAATGCGCGTTCCAGCAGTTTCACGACAACATGCACGGACATAACCGTATCGCCCAATCGGCTGAAGGGGCTAAGATGGACTTTTCCGTTTTTCTCTGCAAGACGAATTACGAGCGCGGCAATTATGAGGACTTTTTGCGATCGACCTGGATCAGACCCGAGGATCTGCCGCTATATGAGGAGTATGTCGATGTTGTAAAATTGGCGACGCGTCGCCATCCGTATCCCGCGAAGGTTGTGAAAGCGTATGCGACATACGATTACGACGGCAATCTCGCCGATCTGATGGACGCCTGTCATACATTTCCTAAAAGATTCGATAACAAACGTTTTGATGTCTACAATAAACTTTGGGATTCGGTTCGCGGTTGCACAAGGGCGAACGACTGCGTTCACTGCGGCAAATGCGCGGAGTTGATGTCTAAAGTTTTTGAACACTAACGCGGTGAATATGATACAATATCTCGATATAAAAAATTCATTTAGTAAAAAGTTGGCGGCAATTTTTGCTGTTGGTGTTGTTTCTTTGTATGCAGGTGCAGTAACGCTTAAGGAGCGTGTCGCGGCGGATTTTGAGGGTAAGAGCGGTGATTTTTACCATTATGCCGTTCCTCCGATGAGCGATGTCCAGCGTCTTGCCGACGCGTATCCCACCGACGGTACGCCCGGAGGGTCGGTCAACATTGTCGCCGCCAAGGATGAATTTGAGCCCGGTTCGTTCCTCGTTTGGGCGAATAAGGATTTAGGTAAGGTTTCCTTTACATTAAGCGAGTTTAAGAATGAGAACGGCGATGTTTTCCCCGCTGAAGACCTTGATTTGAAGTTCATTAAGGTATGGTACCAGAACAA
>JAGCJE010000296.1 GCA_017648225.1 Kiritimatiellia bacterium
CCTCTGGCCTTCTCAAGGACATCCTTTTCGACTCCGCGACGGGCGAGCTTGGCGGCGGTTGAATCAAAATCCTCTCTGAGCTTCTTAATATCGATCATTGTTTTATCTCCAATTGATTCCTTATATTATATCAGCTGAACTTGACAGGCTCGACGTTCCAGATATCCTTCGCGTACTCGAGAACGGCGCGGTCGGACGAGAAGCGGCCGGAACGGGCGATGTTGATAAGCGACATCGTGTTCCACTTCTTCACGTTGCGGTAAGTCGCGTCGACGCGATCCTGGGCCTCGCAATAGCTCTTGAGGTCGCCGAGGAGCATATAGTAGTCGTTGTAGTCGAGAAGCGAACGGAGAATCGGATCGAAGAGACCCGGCTCGAGGAGCGAGAAGACGTTCGCCTTGATCATATCGAGCGCCGCCTTGATCTCGGGATCGTTGCGGTAGATGTCCTTCGAATTATACGAGGGACGCAACTTGGCGACATCCTCGGTGCGCATGCCGAAGAGGAACATGTTCTCGTCGCCGACCTGCTGGTTGATCTCGACGTTCGCGCCGTCGAAAGTGCCGAGCGTCAGCGCGCCGTTCATCATGAACTTCATGTTGCCCGTGCCCGACGCCTCCATACCGGCGAGCGAAATCTGTTCGGAGACTTCGGACGCGGGGATGATCTTCTCGGCGAGCGAGACGCGGTAGTCGGGAAGGAACGCGACCGACAGCTTCCCGCGCGTGCGCGGATTGGAGTTGACGACCCCGGCGACACCGTGGATAAGGCGGATGATGAGCTTGGCCATGTAGTAACCGGGAGCCGCCTTGGCCGCGAAGATGAAGCTGCGCGGAACGGGATCGTACTTCGAATCGTTAACGAGACGGTTATAGAAGATGATGATGTAGAGAACGAGGAGAAGCTGACGCTTGTACTCGTGAAGGCGCTTTACCTGAACGTCGAAGATGGCCTCGGGGTCGAGACCGATTCCGAGATTCTGCTTAACCCAGTTCGAAAGCTGACCCTTATTGCTGCGCTTGATTTTCGCGAGCGCATCGAGAAACGCCTTGTCGGATTTGAACTTCTCGAGGTTCTCGAGACGGTCGAGCTCGGTGATCCACTCCTCGCCGATATTTTCGGAGATGAGCTGCGCGAGCATCGGGTTCGCCTTCAGGAGCCAGCGGCGCGGCGTAATGCCGTTCGTGACATTGTGGAACTTCTCGGGATAAAGCTCGTAGAAGTCCTTGAAGAGCGAATCCTTGAGAATCTGGGAATGGAGCTCCGCGACGCCGTTGACGGACGAGGTTGCCACGAGGCACATGTTGGCCATGCGGACATAACGCTCGCCGGACTCGTCGATGAGCGACATGCGCTGGAGACGCTTGACGTCGCCTGGATAGAGAGCCGAAATCTGCTGGAGGAAGCGGCCGTTGATTTCGTAGATGATCTGGAGGTGACGCGGCAGGAGACGCTCCATCATCGGAACCGGCCACTTCTCGAGAGCCTCGGGAAGAATCGTGTGATTGGTGTAACCGGTCGAGCGACGCGTAAGATCCCACGCCTTGTCCCAGTCAAGACCTTCATGGTCGATGAGAATACGCATGAGCTCGGGAATGACGAGCGAGGGGTGCGTTTCGTTAAGATGGATGAACACCTTATCGGGAAGAGCGTCCCAACCGTCGTTAAGTTCGCGGTAACGGCGGAGGATATCCTTCAGCGAGCACGCGACGAAGAAATACTGCTGACGAAGGCGAAGTTCCTTGCCGGCCATCGTGTTGTCGTTGGGATAGAGAACCTTCGTGAGGTTTTCCGCGAGAACCTTCGACTCGACCGCATCAACGTATGAGCCCTTGTTGAAGTCCGCGAGGTCGAACTCCTCAACGGCCTTCGCGGACCAGAGTCGAAGCGTATTGACCGCATTCTTGTAGCCTACGATAGGCATGTCGTAAGGAACGCCCTGAACCTGCTCGGCGGCGACCCAGCGCCACTTCTGGCGACCGTGCTCGTTGATGCACTCGACATGACCGCCGAAGTGAACGATCTGATCGTACTCGGGACGCTCCAATTCCCAGGGATAGCCGTCCTTGAGCCAACCGTCAGGCTCTTCAACCTGATTGCCGCCTACGATCTTCTGGCGGAAAATGCCGTAGTCGTACCTGAGGCCGTAGCCGAGTCCGGCGAGATCGAGAGTCGACATCGAATCGAGATAGCACGCGGCAAGACGTCCGAGACCGCCGTTGCCGAGGCCAGCGTCAGTTTCGTAATCGCGAAGATCGTTCCAGTCAATACCGTAATCCTTAAGCGCATCGCGGCACAGCTGATCGGCTTTAAGATTGATTACATTATTGCCGAGAAGTCGACCCATCAAAAACTCGAGCGACATGTAATAAACGCGCTTCGTATTCTGCTTGCGGTAATTATCCTGCGTGTTGATCCAGCGCTCGACGATGCGGTCTCTCACCGCATTGGCGAACGCCGTGTACTGGTCGCGCGGAGTGGCACGGTCAATGTCCTTCGCCAGCGAATATCTGATATGCCACGCAAAGTCCTCCTTAAGTCCTTCAACGGACATTTCGACTCTGCGATCCTTCTTTTTGCTGCAGGTTTTCTTTTCCATATTTTCCTTTGTCTTCTATCCGGGAATAATCCCGTAAATCGCCTTATTTGAACATGCCCTTGATGCCGTCTACCGCTTTACCGCCGACATCCTTCACCGCATCTACTCCTTCGGCGACCATAGAACCTCCCTCTATAGCAAGCCTCAAGGCTTTGCCGAGCATTTTATTGGTCCCCTCTGCCGCCTGGCAGACCTTGTCGACGATAATGTCGACAACATCTTCTCCGGACGCACCTTCTGAATCTTTGCCGATATCGGTAATGACGATATCAAAAGGTATCGATATCGGCATTACCCCGTAAGTGAATTTAAGGTTTTTGATGACAACCCTGTCGATAATCAGCTTTGACTCCTTTTCATTAGGATCTTTCGGATGCGCTGCGAGATACGCTTCAATATTATCCGCGATTGTCCGCAGATTCGAAAATGTCACATCGCCGTATATGTGAAGATCGTCTATAATAATCTCATTGATGTGCTGCACATCCGATACCATCGACATGGTTTCAAACGAAACGTCGATCGACTGGATTTTAACGGCGTCGTTCTTTTTCGCGTTATCGGGACATTTAAGCGCAACGCCCTGTACACGTACCTTGCCGGTGAAAAGATTAACGTCTAAACCGTCGATCGTGAAATCAGACTTGGCCATTACCGTCACGGCAGACTCGGCTACGCAGGAAGCAACTGAACCGACCCAAAGCGGGTGCGTCAAAATCAGAACCAGCAGGAAGGAAAAAATCGAACCTACAAACCAGGCGGTGATTTTCAATATTTTTTTCATGATCGCGTTAATCTTTATTTCACATCTTCAACTACGATTTTCGTGCGGTACTTGGCACCGGGAGGCCCGACTTCAATATTCTTCGGAGCCCACCTGTCGTCGAATTTCTTAAGACTCGTGCAGAAAATCTCCCTTTTAACCTCGCCCTTTACGAGCTCATGGGCCTGAAGCATCGCGCCCGTACGCTTATCGATCCAGACGCGGACCGTGCGGTCGCCGTTCTTTAAAAGAAGCACGCGACAGATTATCCCCTGGGTCGTTTCAGATTCCTTTACCGTATCAAACGAAATGTCGTTCCACCAGAGATAATCCAGCGTAAGATCGCTCCACGTTATATCGGTATCCAGAAGTCGCCCTTCCTTTTGGAATTCGACGCCTTTACCGTTCTTGTCGAATATCGAAAGATCCGTCCTACCGTTCGAACGCTTCAAAAGGTAGCGATACGCGGCGACCTCGGTTCCGCGGCGGCTGCGCCTGTTGATATGGCCGCGAATCTCCACGTCCGCGGGAATCATGGCGCGGCATCCATCAATCATTTCGCGCGCCGTGGCGTTCTCCGAAAAAACGGGCTTCTCGGAGAGCGCCTCCATTACGGAGGACTCCTGCTGCGCGGGAGTTGCAGCGGCAAAAAACACAGAGGCGATAAGTGTTATCATTTCAGCAATTCCTCCAATTTTGCATCCTTGGGTCCGCCGTAATATTTCCTGGCGGTATCATAATAACGCCTGGCCGCCGCCTTCCCGGCCGCACCCTCGAACTTTATGATAAGTTTCGCCAGATTGTAATACCCTGAGGGATCCTTCGGATTAGACTGAATAAGCTGATGAAGAGTCGATTTGGCCTTCTCGTAATCGCCTCTCGCCGCTTCAACCGCAGCCTTAAGATTAAGAGCGGTCACATCGTTGGGCTTTTCGGCAAGAAGTTCTTTAATGGTCAACTCAGCGGCATCAAACTCCTTATTCTTCAGGTCTTCAACCGCGAGCATAATCTTCGCCTTGCGGTTAGCTGGGTTTTCAGCCGCAATTTTCGCAATCTTCACCCTTCTCGCCGAAGATTTCGGCGCTTCGGCCGCTTTGCTTGTGTCTTTAACATTCTCGGTCCGAGAGGGCTTTTCGTCCTTCTTAGCGGATTTCGGCTCCTCCGGCTCATCATCCTCGTCTTCGACAGGAAGCCCCGAGGCCTTGGCCTTCATTTCGGCCTCATACCTCTTCTCAAGCTCCGTCGTATCGGTAACGGCGACTGCTCGGGCATTCTCTCCAGCCTGCTTCAACAAAAGTGAATCGATCGAGGTCGAAACATAGGCCTTTTTATTCCTTACCGTGGAAAACTCGCTAGTTGCGGCGCGCTCGGGATACTGAAACTCCAATTTCTCCAGCTCTTCATACGCCTTTTTATATTTTTCTACCGCTTCAGAGATTTTTCCCTGGGCAGCTAGGTCAAACGCCTCGTCGATAAGGATCGAGGACTCCTCCATCAATTCCGACATACGAGGAGGCTTTTTCTCGTCATCAGAGCCAAACGGCCAATACCAAGCGGCGAAAGCCCTTGTAGCGACGACTGAAAGCAATAAAAACGCTAATATCCGTTTCATTGCCGCATATTATACCAAAATTACCTCACCTGCGGCAAATTCAACTATTCACACCCTCAGTACAGCTTCTTGCCGTATACGAGAACCTTGCTTAAATGATAAACGTCCTTCTTCGCGCCTGGTCGGCGCTGAACGCGCACATACCTCGCGCGAAGCGCCCTTCCGCGAAGATCGACGCGGTAGGTCGCCTTAACCTGCTCGTCGGTATAAACCGTCTGCCAACTGTCGCCGTCGTCCGAAATCTGCACCTCGAGCGGCACCTGGCGTCCCATATTCTGCGCGCCGCACTTGTTCTCGACGACAATTCCGCCCAATTCAACCGGGCCCGGGAGCACAACCATGCACCAAGGCGCCTCTTCACCGCCCGTATGAAAGCCGTTGCCGGTACAGGGCGTTTCATCGATCGTACGGGCGTATCTCGCGGGAGAATCCCAATTGCACGTCGTCGAAGTCCTGAACATACCCTCGCGCGACATCAAAGGCGCGCCGAAATCATTAAGCGGATAAGCCTCACCCTTGCCCTTGAACGGATCGATCTTGTCCTGGAGATCGGCCAATTGCCTGAACGCGACAAGATTGCCCGACTTCGACGCTTCAAGGATTAGCGGATTGAAGTCAAGCGACGGCTTCTCGCCCTTCTTAGCCTTCTTCGCGACAACATCGCTGATAGTTTTGATGTAGAGCGCCGAATCTTCGGCGTTGCCCATCAGTTTCTCGCCGCCCCATCCGAGCGTCTGCGAAAAATAATCGCGCGTTCCATACTGGGCCGAAAGCATAGCCTTCAGAACGGGGATTATATACTCCTTGTTATTGCCGAGACTTTCAGTCCACCTGTTGAGCTGAAGTTTGAAATCGGCCTCTTCTTGAATTCTCACATCACTCTGGGTGAAATACGGTGCGAACGCGACGAGCGCGTCGGCGAGCTCCTTAGGCCCCTTTTCAGCAGCGACGCGCTTGAAATACGGAGTCGCCAGATCCCACACCGGCTGGCGGCCCGCCTTCATCCCGCGCGCGCAGCCCCGCGCCCAAACCCGCATCGTCTCGAGCGAAGCGCCCGAATTGTTAACCCAGTTTCCATATTCGCGCCACGCGTTGTAGTGCGACGGCCACGACGCGCAAGCCTTACGGTAGAACGCCTCAATCTTCTTGGGGCTTTCGCCGTTCTCCGCAGCGAGATGCGCGAGCTCCAGATAACGGTCGGCGTTAAGGCGGCTTTCGCGCTCGCCCTCGAACGTCCCTTCCATCGCCGTCACGTAAGGCCAGATGTTGTTGTCCCAAAATCTGAGCTGAATATGGGTCGGATATGTAACGGCGTAGTTTATCTCCCACCTGCCGTTTATCCTACGGCGCGTATATGCGCAGTGCGCGGGCTGTCCGGCTGTGCAGCTCGGAAGTCCGTGCGAATTGGCGCAGGCGGAACCGAACTTCGAAAGCTCTCCGCACACGCCGCCCACGAGGGGAGAATAGCGACGCTTCGGCCATTCGCCTGCGGCGGCCCACGGAGCGTAATATCCAGGCCCGTGGACGGATTCGCCGAAACAGTTGAAAAGCCGGTACGGTACGAGCCAGCACGCCCCGCCGTATTCGCGCTCGGGCATGTTCACATAACGCGAAAGATATCTCATCTGCGCTGGAGCATAATCGCAGCTCGCCGCGGGCTGACCCTGGTGAATCGCGAACCGCCACTGCCACACCGGCTGAGTAAGCGAATATTTGTGAAGCCGCCCCGCCTCGTAGGAATCACGGTATGCGTCGAGATAATCGACGAGATATTCATCTTCCTTTGAAGAATACTCAAGCGCGAGCGCCGTCGCGAAGCGGCGTCCCGCGTCATCGGCGTCGGTAACCCATTTGCCGCCATCCTGATAAAAAATCGTCTCGAGCGCGAGAACGGCGTTATATCCGTCGCAAGGCCCGCTCCACGCGAAGTCCTCGAGCCAGGAACGGTTCTTCAGAAACTTCGCGATGAAATCCTTCGATCCCTTTCGCTCGCCGAGCGCGTCCCAGCCGCGCTTCTCAATGCGGCGCAGTACGGCGTACCTGGCGATGTTGAGTTTCATCTCTTCGGTCAGTTTCGTCTTCGGGGTGATTTTCGAAATAGAACTTTTAATCTTGTCGACGGGGTGGCCCGTCATGACGTTCCCCGCTCCGTTGGGACGCTCGCGCATCGGGGCCCTGTAAGGCTTTTTGCGCTCGATGTTCTTGCCGGAAAGAATCAGATACCCCATCGCGCACTGCCCCCAAAGAGTATCGCGGTCGATCGCGAAAGCCTCCTCGAGAAGCCTTATGTTCGCGTCTTTCCTGCTGTCGTCCTTGCGGTAAAGCGCGTATTCGGCCATGATGAGCGCCTGCTTCTGATTGTTCGAAAGATTGTCCTTCGGCCACGCCTTAAGCGAGGCGATGAAGGCGGCTCCGCCCGAAAAATCGCCGTCCTCGCGGAACTTGTTCGCCTTGGCGACAAGATCGACGCCCGGGCCCATCGTAAACCTGAGAACCCACCCGTAGGTATCGCCCTTATCGAGTTCCCTCAAGGCGCGCCACTCCTTCTCGTAGCCGAGCTTCCCTTTATAAACTCGGTCTGAGGTAAAATCGCCCGCCTGCTTTATCAGCATGTCAAAACCTCTTCCGTACGCGTCGACCGCGCCCTCGGGATTCGTTTTCGCGATAGACTCAGCCCTCTTGAAAAGCGCCTCGGCCTTATCCTTCTGGGCGGTGACCTTTTTAATCGCGGCGGCGAGCTTTGCGGGAGTTACGTTGCGCGGAATGTTCTCGATCTGGGCGAAAAACTTATTTTCTCTCGGCGTTATGCACGTA
>JAGCJE010000297.1 GCA_017648225.1 Kiritimatiellia bacterium
AACGCGCTACCAGACTGCGCTACGCTCCGACATGAACACGTCTTAATTAAGACGCTTAGGGATGCAAAACGTTTGATAGTATACTATTTTTCTTTTGTATAGTCAATGCCCTTGACAATATAATGGAAGATTAGATATACTATGTTTTCCAGCTTTTCGTGGAGAAGTTTCTTACCACAAGGAAAGCGGAATAAAAAAGGAAAAAACAATGGAAGCATACGCAGTACTCGAATCCGGCGGCAAGCAGACGCTTGTCAAGGTCGGTGACAAGATCGAGATTGAAAAGCTCTCGGTCGAAGTTGGCCAGGAAGCAGTCCTGGATACCGTTTGCGCCGTCAGCGACGGCACGACGCTCAAGGTTGGCGCCCCCTACGTTGAGGGAGCCAAGGTTACTCTCGTCATCGACGGCCTCAAGCGCGGCAAGAAGGTTTTGAACTTCAAGGCCAAGCGCCGTAAAGGTTATCGTCGTCTCGTCGGTCATCGTCAGTCGATCACCGTCGCCACCGTCAAGGCTATCGCGTAAGGGAGGTAATTCAATATGGCTAGCTCCGCATCTGCACGTAACGGCCGCGACTCCAACCCGAAGTATCTCGGCGTTAAGGCTTACGACGGCCAGACTCTCAAGGCCGGTTCCATCATCGTCCGCCAGCGCGGCACGAAGATCCATCCCGGCAAGAACGTCGGTCAGGGTCGCGACTTCACCCTCTTCGCCCTCAAGGACGGCAAGGTGAAATTCGTCAAGGACGGCAAGGTCGTCACGATCGTTGAAGCCTAATTAAAAAGGTTTAAACGAAGTAAGAAGCCGCTCCGAAAACGGGGCGGTTTTTTTATGGTATAATATAGGCGATGAAAGCTAAAACATTTATTGATCAGGTTGTTGTTCAGGTTCGCTCCGGTCGCGGCGGCGACGGTTCCATGTCTTTTCGCAGAGAGGCGCTCGTTGAATTCGGCGGCCCGGACGGCGGTGACGGCGGGCGCGGCGGCGATGTCGTATTCAAGGCGAGCGAACACGTAAACTCGCTTCTTTCGCTTTATTACGATCCTAAGTGCATTGCCCAGGATGGCGGTCCCGGCCAGGGTCAGAAAATGTTCGGCAAGCGCGGCAAGGATCTCGTCGTAAATGTTCCGCTCGGTACCGAGGTGTACGACGAGGAGACCGGGCTTATGGTCGCCGACATCACCGAGGTCGGTCAGAAGGTCGTCGTTGCAAAAGGCGGCGCGGGAGGCTTCGGCAACGTCCACTTCAAGTCGTCCGTCAATCAGGCGCCTACCGAGCATACTCCGGGCGGTGAACCTGAAGAGCGTCGCTTGAGGCTTGAACTTAAGACTATCGCGGACGCGGGCTTTCTCGGTTTTCCTAACGCGGGCAAGAGCTCTCTCTTAACGGTTCTTTCGTCGGCTACGCCTAAGATCGCGAGCTATCCGTTCACGACTTTGAATCCTATCGTCGGGACTCTCGTTTACGACGATTGGGCGAAAGTTACTCTCGCGGACGTTCCCGGTATCATCGAAGGCGCGGCGAAAGGCGTTGGCTTGGGCCTCGCGTTCCTCAAGCATCTTGAGCGCTCCAAGGTTCTCGTTTACATTATCGACATGGCGGGGACGGATAACCGCGAGCCGTGGAAGGATTACGAAGTTTTAAAGAAGGAGATTGACGAGTATTCAGCCGAGCTCGCTTCGCGTCCGTATCTCGTCGTGGCGAATAAAATGGACGTAGAGTGCTCGAAAGAGAATCTCGAGCGGTTTATTAAGGAAACCGGCATCGAGCCTATCGCGATTTCGTGCGATTCGCGCGAGGGTATTGAGGAGTTCAAGTCGGCGTTGCGCGATATCGTAAAGCCGAAGTCGAAGTTCCATCATACCCACGAGGATCACGGGCTCGATCTTTCCCAGATGCCCGATACGACCGGCGACGAGATTCCCGCCGAGGCGCTTAAGTTCGCGACTTTCTTAAAACTTGAAAAGCCTAAGGCAAAGAGTCATCCGAGTCGCGGCAACATCCATCAGTAACTGGGGAGAGTCAAGATGAAGAAGTGGAACGTGGCGAGCGTTCGTGCCGCCAAGGGGGTTCAGAAACTCGGTTGCTGCACGGCTTACGACGCTTGTTTTGCTCGCCTCGCCGACGAGTCGGGCGTGCCGATTATTCTTGTCGGCGATTCGATGGGCATGACAGTTCTCGGTTACGAGACGACGCTTCCCGTCAAGATGGAGGAAACTCTTTCCGCGACTGCGGCCGTCGCCCGCGCCGCGAAAAACGCGATGGTCGTCGCCGATCTTCCTTTCGGCAGCTACCAGTGCGGCGATGATATCGCGATGAAAAACGCCGTCGACTGCATAAAGGCGGGCGCAGATGCCGTAAAGCTCGAAGGCGGCGCGAGAGTTTCGAATCTCATAAAGCGTATGACCGAGGCGGGCATTCCCGTTCTTGCTCATGTTGGAATGACGCCGCAGAGCGTCAACGAATACGGCGGATTTAAAAAGCAGGGTAAGACCGCCGCCGCCGCCCATCAGATACTCGTCGACGCCGAGAAGGTTGAAGCCGCGGGAGCGTTCGCCGTGACGCTCGAGTGCATTCCCTCGGAACTCGCGGCGGAAATTACAAGTAAGCTTTCAATTCCTACGATCGGCATAGGCGCGGGGGCCGACTGCGATGCGCAGTGGCTCGTCATGCACGATCTTCTCGGACTTAACGAATCGGCTCCGTCGTTCGTCAAGCGTTACGCCGATTTGGCGGGTGAGGTCCGCCGCGCGTTTTCGGCGTACGTCGAAGATGTCGCCTCCGGTCAGTTTCCGTCATGAAAGTCCTCCTTCATACCTGCTGCGGTCCGTGCGCATCGGCATGCGTTCCGAGGCTGAAGGACGGCGGGCATGAAGTGACGATGTTCTATTCGAATTCGAATATCGATACGCGCGAAGAGTTCGATAAGCGCGCGGTCGAGGCCAAGAAGCTCGCCGAGGCTGATTCCGTTGAAATCGCATTTGACGAGTACGATCACGATCGTTGGCTGAAAGAGGTCGCCGAGGGTTATGAAACCGAGCCGGAGAAGGGTAGACGCTGCGAGCGCTGCTTCAGGTTCAACCTTGAGCGCACAGCGCGTTATGCGGCCGAGAACGGCTACGACGCCTTTACAACATCGCTTTCGGTAAGTCCCCATAAACCGAGCGCGCTCATTTTCGCGGCTGGCGACGAGAAATCGTCGGATTCGGTTAAGTTTCTGCGGGAAGACTTCAAGAAAAAAGAAGGCTTTAAAATTTCCGTAAAACGCGCCTGCGAACTCGGTCTTTACCGCCAAAGCTATTGCGGGTGCGAATTTTCCAAGAGGTGCGGTTATTGCCATGATAACATCAATTTGGTAAAATAACCGACCTATGAAAAAAGAAGAAAAATGCCCTTGTTGTTCCGGTAAGCCGTACGGTGAATGCTGTGCTCCGATTCTTGAAGGTTCGCGTAAGGCCGATACCGCAGAAGAGCTCATGAGAGCGCGTTACAGCGCGTATGTTACTGAGCATATCAAATTTTTGAAAACCAGCGCCACGGCGGCCGTTCAGGCCGAATTCGACGAGAAGGCCTCTATTGCGTGGAGCCGCGCCGCCCAATGGCACGGTCTTGAGGTTATCGCGACCGAAAAGGGCGGCAAAGACGATGCCGAAGGCGTTGTCGAATTCCGCGCGACTTACACGGCCAATAACGAATTCTGCAATCATCACGAGGTTGCGAAATTCGTCAAGGAGGCTGACGGCTGGAAGTTCGATGACGGCGAGCTAGTGGGCGAGACGCCCATTACGCGCGAAGCTCCCAAGGTCGGGCGCAACGATCCCTGCCCTTGCGGTAGCGGCAAGAAGTTCAAGAAGTGCTGCGGCAAGGAGTGATTTGAAGCCGGCGGCGTTTCTCTTTGATCTCGACGGGACTTTGGTTGACACCGAAGAGGCCTGGGCGGGCGCGATAGTTGATTTTCTCGCCGAATGCGGCGTTGATATGACTGTCGAGAGGATTCTGCCGTCGATCGTCGGGCGCAACTGGCTCGATATCAACAGGTCCCTTCATCAGCGGTTCCCGGAAATCGGCGATACTACGGTCGAAGACGATTCGCGTCGTCTGAGAAAGTTTTTCAACGCGCGTGTCGCCGATCCCTCGGCGATGATAATTTCCGAGAGCGTAGAATTTTTAAAGCGTGTTTCGACTAAGGCTCCTGTCGCCATCGTCTCGGGCTCTCCTCGCGCCGATATCGAAAAAGCTGCGCGTATGATGGGGATTGAGCGCCACGTTGAATTTTCGCTCGGCGCGGGCGATTACCCCCAGGGTAAGCCCGACCCCTCGAGCTACCTAATGGCGGCGGAACGCTTCGGCGTCGATCCCGCCTCGTGCGTCGTCATCGAAGATTCTGAAGTCGGAGTAGCCGCGGGAGTCGCCGCAGGAATGCGCGTGATAGCTCTTGACCGCAAGGATGGGCGGGATAATGATTTTTCAGGCGCGTGGCGAATAGTACGCTCTCTTGACGAAATCGACGTCGAAAGGGAATTCGAATGAGCCGCGATATCGCTTTTGACAGATGGTACGCCGCGAGCAAGGTGCGTATACTTCTTTCTCCTTCTCATCGGCTCGAGACTTTCGGCTCGACGCTCGTCAATTATCATCTTATTTCGGAGCTTGACGATCATCCCGGCAAAGTCCGCGTTAGAGAAGGACGCCTTGAAGCTCACCAGCCTCGGATCATAACGCCTCGCTTCGGAGAAATAACGGCCGAGGGCTTCGGCGAGGAGGCGAAGGCGTATCTCGAGTTTCTGAAAGAGAACGAAAACAATCTGAGAATTCTTCAGTACGGGTATCATCTGAAGAGCGATAATTTTTCCGAACAGATAATAACGGATTCGCTTGCGGCCGTCGCGGACAGGGTCAAGGCGGAGGTTCTCGCTTCGGGAGATAAGTTCGCCGCTGTTATTCACGGAGTCGACGAGCCCTGGGATATCGCGCTTGTCGAGTTATGGAGACGTGAAGTAGAACGCAGCGCCGACAAGAACATCAGAGAGCTTAACGACAGCGGAAAACTTTTCGGAAACTGATTTATTCAAGGAGAGATAAGAAATGGAACGCAGAACTAAGATTATCGCCATCGCAAATCAAAAGGGCGGAGTAGGCAAAACGACGACCGTGGTCAATCTCGCGGCTGCTCTTTCGGCCAGAAAGCGCGCTGTACTTGTCGTCGATCTCGATCCGCAGGCTCATGCGACGCTTGGGCTCGGCCTTGAAAAGCAGCAGGGCGTCTCTCTCTATCCCGTTCTCTTGGGTGAAAAGCCGATCGAGGACGTGATTCAGCCGACGAAGTGGAATAATCTTAACGTCATTCCTTCAGAAGTCGATCTCGCCGGCGCGGAACTCGAATTCGGCGCGCGCGAAGATCGCCTCGAAATGATCCGCAACGCTCTCGCTCCCGTTCGTGACGCAGGTGCGTTCGACTATATTATTCTTGATTGCCCTCCGTCGCTCGGCATTGTGATGACGAGCTCCCTAGTCGCTTCAGACGGAGTTTTAATCCCGATTCAGGCGGAATTCCTCGCGATGGACGGTCTCGCTCTTATCACGGGTTCGATCGAGCGCATCCGCCAGTCCGTCAATCCTTCGCTCGATTTGAACGGAATTGTCTTTACGATGGTCAACTCCCAGGCGAAACTTACCCACGACGTTATGGAGGAGGTCCGCAACCATTTCGGAGACAAGGTCTACGAGACCGCGATCCCACGCAATGTCCGTGTTTCGGAAGCGCCTTCGATGGGAACGCCCGTCGTATTTCTCGATCCGCGTTCAAAGGGCGCCGAGAGCTACAAGGCGTTCGCTTGGGAATTTATGGCGAAGAACCCGACCCGCTTCGATGTTCCCCAGCGTGTCGCGGAGCCTGTGTCCACGCCCGCAGCCGCGCCGGCCGTCGCACCTCAGACTGAAACCGCCGTTGAAGCCGCGCCTCAGTCAGAGACCGTCTCCGAGCCTCAGCCAGAAACGGTTTCTCAAGACGCCCAACCCCGTCAGGAGGCGTAAATGGCCGACGGTGCATACGAGCGCCGCGCCGGACGTGAAGCAGAGCTGAAACGGTTTGAGCGTATTTTAAAAGATATTAAGGCATTCTCGGCGGGTAAAACGGAAAGCTCTGAAGCCGCCGTGCCTTACATCGCTCAAAATGCTCAAAATCAAGTAAAACCTTAACTGGTTTTAAATATTTTGATATAATAGCGGTATGTCAATAACAAGACGAGAATTTATCGCCTACTCGACCGCCGCCGCTGCGTTTCCCGCGAGCGCGCTTCTCGGTTCGGGGAATTATGATTTAAAAACAACTACCAGAAAGGAAAATCGTGCCATGTTAAAAGGTATCTCTCCCGTCATTTCACCCGATCTTCTCAAAACGCTCGCTGAAATGGGCCATGGTGACGAAATCGTCATTTCCGACGCTCATTTCCCGGCCCACACGTTCAATGACCGCGTCATTCGCGCCGACGGAATCGGAGCCGATAAACTTCTCGAGGGCATCATTCCGCTTTTTGAGCTCGATGCTTACGCCGTTCCGGTAATCATGATGGCCGCCGTTCCCGGCGACACTCTCGATCCTGCGGTCGAGGCGAAGTACCGCAAAGCTCTTGGCTATAAGGGCGAGATCGAGCGCGTTGAGCGTTTTGCGTTCTATGACCGCGCCAAGAAGGCTTACGCCGTCGTCATTTCTGGCGAGACTGCCAAGTACGGCAATATCATCATCAAGAAGGGCGTTATTCCCGTCGCTTCGTAAAAACATAAAATCGACCGCAATATGAAAAAAATCAAACTTCTTCTTCTTGGCTGTCTTTTAGCCGCGTTTTCGGCTTCCGCCGCGCCTATTACAGGTAAGCATACATTTGAAGTCGGTAAGGATTCGTTTCTTCTCGACGGTAAGCCTTTCGTGATCCGCTGCGGCGAAATGCACTTCGCCCGCATCCCGCGCGATCTGTGGCGTCATCGCATCCAGATGGTCCGCGCCTGCGGCTTCAACGCCGTTTGCGCCTATATGTTCTGGAACAACCATGAACGCGTCCGCGGAGACTACGATTTCGCGGGCGAGAATGACGTCGCGGAGTTCTGCCGCGTCGCCCAGGAGGAAGGGATGTGGGTCGTTCTCCGCCCCGGTCCCTACACCTGCGCCGAGTGGGAGTTCGGAGGTCTTCCATGGTGGCTCATGAAAGAGGATGGAATCCGTCTTCGTACGAGCGATGAGCGCTACCTGAAGCCTGCGTGTGAATATCTCTATGCCGTCGGCAAGGCCCTCAAGAATAATCAGATTACTCACGGCGGTAATATTCTTATGGTCCAGGTCGAGAACGAATACGGCTTCTGGGGGAACGACAAGGATTATATGCGCAAGCAGTACGAGGCTATCCGCCGCGCGGGGTTTGATGTTCCCGCGTTCTGCTGCAATCCCGCGTACAATCTTCAGAACGGCCTTATTCCCGAGCTTCTCCCTGTCGTAAACTTCGGCTCCAATCCGAAGAACGCTTTCGCTCAGCTCCGCAAGGTCCGCGCAACAGGACCCTTGATGTGCGGCGAATATTATCCCGCGTGGTTCGACAGCTGGGGCGAGAGGCACAACGTTAAAAACGCCGCGCAGTGCTTGACCGATCTTGAGTATATGCTCCAGAACAAGGCGAGCTTCTCCGTTTACATGGCGCACGGCGGAACGTCGTTCGGCTGGTGGGCCGGATGCAACGCGCCGTTCCGTCCCCAGACTTCGAGCTACGATTACGACGCTCCCGTCTCCGAGGCCGGCTGGGCCCATCCTACGAAGTTCAACGCGATGAAAAATCTCTTCGCGAAGTATCTCAACGAGGGCGAGATGATTCCCGCCGCACCCGCGAAAAATCCCGTCCAAAAGGGTTCGGTGCGTGTTATACCCGAGAAAGTTTCCATTCTCGAAGCGAATATCGCGCCTGTCGAATCCGTCGATCCGCTTACCTTCGAGAAGGCTGATTTCGGTTACGGTTTCGGCGTATATTCGACGACGATTCCGGCGGGCTTAGGCGGCGAACTCAAGGCCGATGTCCGCGATCTGGGCGTCGTTCTCGTCGATGGCGTGAAGCTCGGTTACTTCGACCGCCGCTATCCTAAACTGGGCGTGAAGGTGGCTCCCTCTGCCAAGGCTCGCAAGCTTGAAATTATCGTTGAGCCGATGGGCCGCTATAACTTCGGTCATATCATGCATGCCTCCCAGAAGGGTGTCGTCGGCGCCGTGACGCTCGACGGCAAGGAGCTCAAGAAGTGGAAGCTCATGAAGTTCGACCTCGACAAGGGTGCCATGGATTCTCTGAAGTTTCGCGTTTCAGCTTTCCGTTTGAACAATGACCAGCCGCCGGGTCTATTCTACAAGTATTACGTCAAGATGGAAGCTAAGGATACCTTCCTTGATATGCGTGATTGGAAGCGCGGTATGGTTCGTGTGAACGGACATTGGATCGGCCGCTACTGGTCGATTGGCCCCACGCAGACGATGTATGTTCCCGGGTGCTGGCTCAAGGACGGAATGAATGAGATTATTATTTGGGACGCTGTTGGCGTTTCCTCGGTTCCGTTTACGCTTACCTGGACAGATACTCCCATTCTCGGCGAGATGCGTCCCGATACTGATTATTTCGCGTTCCAGCAGCGCGCGAAACTCGTCTCAAAGCTTGAGAAGCCAGCGATCGAGGGCGAGTTCGCCAATGAGACGAAGCGTCAGGACGTCCGCTTTAAAAAGCCGGTCAAGGGCCGTTATTTCGCGCTCGAGTCGCTCAACGCGTGGGACGGACGCGAGTTCGCCGCGTGCGGCGAGATTGATCTTGTGGACGGCAGCGGTAAGAATATCCCCCATACGACATGGTCGATCGCCGCGTGTTCGTCCGAAGAGCGCAAGGCCGAAGACGGGAGCGCCGAGAATCTCGTCGATGGTCAGACCGCGAATATGTGGCACAGCGAATGGCAGGCTCGCCAGCCTAAGCATCCCCACTATTTCGTCATCGATCTCGGTAAGGTCGAGACCGTAGGCGGCTTTAACTTTACGCCACGTCAGTCTGACGGCGCCGGTCGTATACGCAAGTATCGCGCGTACGTGCTCGATAGCGTAAAGGTCAAGTAAGGAGCTTTGCAGTGAAAATAGAGATTCTACCTTCTCTTCTGGCGGCCGACTTCGGCCGCCTCGCCGATGAAATCCTTAGGGCCGAAGCGTCGGGCGCCGATGCGCTCCATCTCGACATAATGGATTCTCACTTTGTTCCCAATCTTTCTTTCGGGCCTGATGTAGTTGCGCTTTCGAAGAAGGTTGCGCCCAGCTTTTACCGCAACGTTCATCTGATGATGTCTCGCCCCGATCTCTATCTCGAGAAATTCATCGACGCGGGCGCCCAGACTCTTCAGCTTCATATTGAAGCGGATTGCGATTTGCATACCGAGCTTAAGCGCGTTAAGGCATTGGGCGCTAAAAGGGCGCTCGTCCTTAATCCCGAAACTCCCGTCGAGAGGCTTTTGCCGTACCTTGATGAAGTCGATGAAATTCTCGTAATGATGGTCCATCCGGGATACGGCGGTCAGAAGTTCATCGCCGAGTGCCTTCCGAAAGTGACCTTCCTTCGCGAGAGGAAGCCCGAACTCGACATCATGATTGACGGCGGTGGAAACGCCGAGACGATTCCTCTCGCGGCTAAAGCGGGAGCTAACCAGTTTGTCGCCGGCAGCTACCTCTTTAAGCAGGATGATATGAAAGATGCGGTAGACAATCTCCGCAATGACGTGAAAGGCGTTTTTCAATGAGAAGAATCGTTTTAGGCGTTACTGGTTCGATTGCCGCATACAAAGCGGCGGAGCTCGTCAGGCTTTTCGTCAAAAACGGCGATGAGGTGCATGTCGTCATGACGCCCGCCGCATGCGAGTTTGTAAAGCCTCTTACGTTTCAGACTTTGAGTCGAAATCCCGTTCTGGTCGACCAGTTTGCGCCCCCGGTTTCATGGAAGCCCGAGCATATTTCGCTCGCCGAATGCGCAGATCTCGTGGTTGTTGCGCCGGCAACGGCCAACACGATCGCTAAAATGCGATACGGCATAGCCGATAATCTTCTTACTGCGACGCTCCTTGCGACGCGCGCCCCTATTGCGCTCGCGCCCGCGATGAATGACGGAATGTGGGAGAGTGAAGTTACTCAGGACAACATCGCCGCTCTTCGCGAGCGGGGTATAACGGTAATCGATCCCGAGAATGGCGAACTCGCCTGCGGCACTTCTGGCAAAGGCCGCATGATGGAGAGCGAGGAAATTTTCAAGGCGCTTAAATGAAGACGCTTGTCGTAATTCCCACGTATGACGAGAGGGATAACGTCGCAGCGATGGCTGAGGCGCTCTTTGCGGTCGATCCGTCGCTTGAGATTCTTTTCGTCGACGACAATTCTCCGGACGGAACGGGCGATGTAATCGAAGGGCTTATTAAAAACGATTCTCGCATCCATTGTCTCCACCGCGAGAAAAAGGAAGGCCTCGCCAAAGCGTATCTGGCGGGTTTCAAGCGCGCCATCGAGCTCGGCGCCGACAGAATCGTTCAGATGGACTGCGACTTCAGTCACGACCCTAAAGACGTGCCGCGACTCGTCGCCGAAGACGCCGATCTTGTAATCGGATCGAGGTACGTAAAAGGTGGCGCGACACCCGGCTGGCCGTTCAAACGCCGGCTCATTTCCCGTATGGGCGGTATTTTCATCCGCACCGTTACGGGTATGCCGCTAAAGGATCCCACGGGCGGCTTTAAATGTTGGAAAGTTTCGGCTTTGAAGGCGATGGAATACGACACCATCGAGAGCGCTGGGTATTCCTTTCAGCTTGAAATGAATCACCGCGCATGGAAGACGGGGCTTAAGATAAGGGAGATTCCGATAATATTCACCGACCGTGTGAAGGGCTATTCGAAGATATCTGCGGGTATCGCTGTAGAATCGATCAAGATTTCACTTCGTCTCAGATTCGGCAAAAAGAAAAAGAACCGGTGATGACTTTTGCCTCGGTTATCCTCGCGTCGATAGCGACTAATTTTTCGGGCGTAATAACGTTCGAGCGTGAGGGGTTACCTTTTTATTTTCTTAAAGATGGTTCAGGCTCTAACTGGCGGATTGAGAAGGTCGAAGGTGTTCCCGCCCACGTAGGAGATTTTGTCGAGGTAAAGGGCGAAAAGGAGTTTTCGTCCAAGCCTCGACTCAAAACTCGGGAGATCGTTTTAAAGAAGGGTTCGGACCGCGCCGTTGTAGCTCCCGTCGAGGTTACGATCGCCGAGCTTTTCGACGCTGTCATGCCGCATGGGAATCCGGCGTGGTACGGCGGGGTTTATACGACGGAAGGGCTACTGCGCGATATAAACCGGCGTCAGAATTCCACGCAGCTTCTCGTCGGCGACGGTGAGCGTAACATTCAGGTCGATATGCCGTGGGCTCTCGACGTCGCGCTTCCGGACGATTTCGTCGTCGGAGCGACCGTTCGGGTAACGGGCGCTCTTGCTTATACTTCGATCGAAAACCTCGAAGAAGGAAAATTCGCGCGAATTGAGAATCTCGAACTTATTCCTATGACCGGAGATGATGTAAAGATAGTCAATCGCGCACCGCCTCCGCCTTTTTGGACGATGCGCAAAATAAGGACCGTGTTCGCAGTTGCCGGTTTTATTTTCCTTTTGATGTTCATCTGGGTCGTGACATTGAGAAAGATGCTCCGCCGTAAGATGCGCGAACTTGCCGAGTCGATCCGTGCGCGCGAAACGACGCGCATCGAGGCTGACGCTTCGCGCCGCGAGAGATTGCGACTTGCCGCCGATCTTCATGACGGATTTCAGCAGTATCTTGCGGGCGCGATGTTCAGACTTAAGGCCGCGCGGAATTATCTTCCGAAAGAAGCCGTTAAAAGCGCCGAGCAGCTGGAGAAAGTCCACGAGGCTCTTCAGCATACACAGAACGGACTCCGCTCGACGTTGTGGGCGATGAACGAAGAGAGCGAGGGACCTGAGTCGCTTATGGGGCTTTTTGCGTTTGTGGCGCGGCGTATGCCTCACTGGGAGGGTATAGTTGAAATTAAAAGCGAAGGCGAAGAGCGCGCTGTGGCGAGAAACTACTGCGGTTCACTGCTGCTTGTCGTTCAGGAGGCGGTTGCGAATGCGATCCATCATGGAAAGGCGACGAAGGTTGAAGTTCTGATTCATTTCTCCGAGGATGAAATCGTTCTTTCTGTCGTCGATAACGGAACTGGGTTCGACGTAGAAGAGGTGTCTTCTCTTTCCGGGCATTACGGATTGAAAACGATGGAGCGGCGCATCAGTGAACTTGGCGGAACGATGAAAATCGAATCCTCCCCAGGCGCCGGCACGCGTGTCGTTATGCGCATATAAAGCGCATTTTCCTGGAATATCCCCAGTTTTTGAGGTAGTATTTTGCTCTCAACCCTAATTTTATTAGATGAAATGAGTCTTTTGTGATGTAAAAAAGTGGAAAAATGCTTCCGTATTCCTTTTGCTTGTTGTTTGTTGTGCTTGTATAAATGCGGCCACGGATTTGGGCAACTGTGCTCCTCTTTTGATATGGGCGTTTTACGCGTCCTCTAGACCCGCTCGCCAATCTTGAGATTTGGCTCGGGGTCGAGTCCTGCGTAAAACGCCTCATCTAAAAAGTATGCGCTCAGCTGCGGCCCAAACCGAGGCCGCGTTTAGCACTTTCGACAACGCTCGCCATCTCGTAAAGCCGCTCT
>JAGCJE010000298.1 GCA_017648225.1 Kiritimatiellia bacterium
AGCCTCTTTATGCGATCGAAGTAGCGCGCCTCCAAAAGCGCATTTCCGGCAGTGCCGCCCTCGACGTTGCCGCTTCTGTAGATCGGCGGAACGGTGCCGCGTGCGTGCGCCTTGCGGGCGCCATCGATCAGCATGGAATTGAGGATGAAAAGCCCCGCGAACGTGGACATCCCGCCCATGAACGCATCGCCGACGGGGATGATGGCATCGCCGTAGGCGACCTTGCTGTCGATGCCGATATCGGCCTCGGCAAGAAGAACGCCGCCCTTTGCCGTGTATGCCGAAGATGATATCGCAACCGTCTTGACGCCGGCCGCCTTGGCCGCGCGCAGAACTTCAACGGGAGCCGCGTTCTTGCCGCTCGCGGAGATGACCACAACGAGATCGCCCGGCTTTACGGCGTGGCGGCGATACACCTCCGCACCGACGCCGGGCATTTTTTCCATGCGGCTCGACTTCGCGGCGCCGTCGTGAAGCATGAGATCCTCGTCAAGAAGCGCCGAGACGCAAGCAAGCCCGCCTGCGCGATAGAACGTATCGAGCGCCACGAGATGTGAGTGACCGCAGCCGAAAATGTGAACCAGCGCGTCATTGCATATCACATCCGCAACCGCCTGCGCGGCACTTTCGATCGCCGACGACTCTTCATTGTTGATTTTGCCCAACAATGCAGTGATTTCATCAAGATACTCTTTCATTATTTATCTCCTGTCTTTCGTTGCTCAAAAAGCCATTCAAAAACCGCCGCGTCACCAAAGGCCGGCGTCCAAACATTGTGGGCGCGCGACGCGTATTCCGTATAGCGAACCGAACGATTCCCAGCCGATTTCATCGCTTCGACCATATTGCGCGAACGGCATACCGGCACAACGCCGTCCTTCGCCCCATGAAACGCCCACACCGCAACATCCGCAAGACGATCGGCCAATTTCTCATCGCCGCCGCCGCAACACGGCAATGCAGCCGCAAACATGCCGGGGCGACGCTGAAGCAACTCCCAAGTGGCATAGCCGCCCATCGAAATACCCATGATATATACGCGATTCCTATCAACCGGATAGCGTTTCATGATATCGTCGAGCAACTCCATCGCCATCTTGAGATGCGGTGTCGGAGACTCTTTCATTATGCTCTGCCTGGCACCCCACGGAGAATCCACCCATTTGGCGTTCAAAGGGCATTGAGGCGCTACAAACACATATTCCTCACCGCGTCGAGTCGCCCATGAGATGAAATCTGCGCCTCCGGTGCGGATCTGATCGAGATTGTTCGTGCCGCGCGATCCGGCACCGTGCATATGGACAACCATCGGGTAACGACGGGCGCGATCGAGAGTCGCAGGAACATGAAGCCGGTACGGAAGCGTACCGCCATCCGCACCGTTCCATACCTTCGCCTCTGTCACCGCACGAGCGACCTCAAAGGCATTTTTCGCACCCAGTCGCTCCGCAGCAATCTGCATCGACTTTGCCGTATTGTCTTCCGGAGCGGCCAAGCATGCCATAGCCAGCAGCACTCCGAAAGACGCTGTCGGAACTCTGTTCACTTTTCCAGGACCCGGTTATAGTTCTCGCCGATCGTATCCCAGAGCTTGAGCGCATCGGGCGCGCCGACCACAGTGCCGTAGCCGCCGCGGTACGTCCACGCCGCAAGACGGTCGACCCCGGCGTCACGCGCTATATCGACCCACTTGGCGACTTGGGCGAAATCCTTGGGCTGCTTGTAGTAGCCCATGAGCCAGCGCTCGGACTTCTTGCCGTACTTCTTGGCGATGGCGACTGTGCGCTCGGTGATGTCGCGGTAGAAATCTTCGGGGAGCGCCCAGTTTACGATCGTCGTTGAGAAGACGTCGAAATAGGGGCACTCGCCCACCATATCCCAGTTGTCGTAGCCACGGTATTCGCTTACGTAGTAGCCGTTCTGCGTGGCGTGTACGCAGCAGGTGATTTCAAGATTAGGATCGATCTCCTTCAACGCCTTGGATGTATCGGAAAGGACGACGAGCGCCTCGCGCCAACGGAAGAGCTTAACGTCGTTCGTCATATACTTAGGCATCGGATAGCCGTAGTAATCCTCAAAGCGCTTGCGGCAGACGGGGCAGTAGCACGTCCAGTCGTCGGCAACACCGCCCGTAATCGACGCGATACCCTTCGGGAATGCGTAGTGCGGCTCGTCCCAGAAGAAGCCGTCGGGCTTGCATTCGCGAGCAAGAGTGACGCAGAAATTCTTGAAGTAGTCGCGGTAGCTGTTCGTGTTAAAGCAGGCGTAGGGGAGCTTTTCGCCCGTCAAGGCCGAAACCTGGCGGTTCTCGACATTGTCCTGAAGGAACTTAGAGACCTGCTCTCCGCCGAAGTACTTGCCGTTGCCCCACGGATCGATAAGAACGCGAAGACCGAGCTCATGCGCCTTGGCGACGATGGCGGGGATGTTCGGACGCCAGAAATCGAAGTCGAATTCCGTTACGGCGAGAATCACCTGGGTGACTCCGTGCGCCTTCATTTCCTTGAAGTCCGCCTCGGCGTGTTCGACATAGTTAAGACCGTAGTAGCTGATGGATGTTTGGGTAATCATAGTGGTTAGTAGTTAGGGGTTAGTAATTAGTAGTTAGGGGTTAGGGGTTAGTAATTAGTAGTTAGTGGTTAGGGAGGGCGCGTGTCCTCACGCGCCGCCGTAAAAATTTAGATTATTTATTTTTATCGAAGAGGTGTTCAAGCTCTTCTATCGGTTTGCCTTTCGTTTCAGGAATGAAGAAAGATACGATGAAATAGAGCACTCCGTTCGCCGCGAAGAAGAAGAACATTGAAGACCAGCCCCACGCCTCAATCCATGGGCGGAACCATGAAGCGAGACCCCAGGCAACTAGCTGATTCATGAAAAGCGCACAAGCCATACCGTTGGCGCGGATGCGCGTAGGCATAAGCTCGGAAAGAACGAGCCACACGCAGATCCCGGGACCGAGCGCGTAAAAAGCCTGCATACAGATGAACGATACGAGCATAAGAGAGCCCGTTAAATTCGTCGCCTCCACACCGAAGCGCTCCACCGCCAGAAATATCGACGCGATGACCCCAAGAAATAGCGCCATCCCGCCGGTTCCGAGCTTAAGAAGCTTTACACGCCCAACACGATCTATGAGCGCCGCCGCCGCTATCGTGAAAAGCATATTTGACGTCTTGACGATAAGCTGACCCCAGTTCGCCGCCATTCCGTCGAGACCGGAACCCTGAAGTATCGAAACGAGATAGCTCGTAAAGGAGCTCATTCCTGTAGTCTTGTTCAACGTAAGAACTATGACGGCCAAAAGAAACGGAACGACATAGCGACGCTGAAGAAGAGATCCGCCCTCATATTTGACCGACAAGGAATCTTTAGCCTTCTTATGGCCGCCCGAGAGCCAAACAGGACTTTCGGGAAGCGAGAAACTGCCGAAAAAGAGAACTGCGACGGGAATCATCGTCCACCAGAAATTCGCGCTCCATGCAGCAGTCTTTCCGGCGGCATCGATGTTCGCGCTGTCGGAGGCGCCGTAGTACATCGCGATAAGGCACCCGGCTCCGGCCGCGACCACAAGCCCGAGCCCGAGACAGAACTGGAATATTCCCGTGCCGCGCCCGCGTATGTCGGCAGGCAAAGTCTCCGTTAAATACATGGGCATAACGACCGCCATGTATCCCGCGCTCATGCCTTGAAGGACGCGCCCGATAAAAAGGACCGGATAACACTCAAGCGAAAGGCAAACTATCGGAATGGAAAAAAGAAACATCGCCGACGAAGCGACAATCATCTTCTTGCGTCCGAAAAAGTCGCAGAGCCAACCAGAGGTAATCGACGAAAGGAGCCCTCCGAGAAGCACAGCTCCGACGATGTGGCTTATCTGGGAGCCGCTATAGACTCCAAGAGCCTTCATATACGGCTCGGCCGCGGCGATAACACCGAAGTCCACACCGTAGAGGAGACCTCCCAATCCCGCGATTGCAAGGAGCCGGTATACAGAAGATTTTTCACTCACTTTCATGGGCAATATTATAGTAAACGAGCTCTCTAAAGCAAATATCTTTTACGCCAAAATATTATATCTTTTTCGCCAAGCGCTTCCTCCTTGGCGCACTCTTTTGATATAATGAGTGCATGGCGGCAATACGAACAAAAACAAGACATAACGAACCAATGCGTCGCGTAGTCGTGGCGCTAAGAATGGC
>JAGCJE010000299.1 GCA_017648225.1 Kiritimatiellia bacterium
TGATGAGTTATCTTCTGCCGCGTTATCTTTTCATGATGGGCAATACGGACATCGATTTTGATGATTTCGCCCAGTGGACAGGAAATAATTCAAACGTCTATGACGCTCTTAACGGAGAGATGATCAACACGTGGGAGGACGTGAAGGGCTTCGTCAACAAGGAAGACGGCGCGACACAACAGGATTACGCAAGAATCGCGAATGTTCCTTCCCAGGCCGTGTGCGCCAGATGGATCGTCAATCTCGCAGGCGAGTGCACAGCCAACCGCAATATGAGGTTTTTCGGCGTCAACATCTGGAACGGCCAAGGATCGGAATTGCATATAAACAATGTCAATATTGAAATCTTTTCTCACGACAAAAGCACGGCGTATCAATATATTCTCGATGTGGTTACCGTAAAGGACGGCTGGGATCGCGAATTTTACTATTATTCCCCCGCTCCCTATCAGCATTATCAGCTTTGGAGCGCCGGGCCTAACGGGCGCACGTTCCCTCCGTGGGTTGACCGCGCGGAAATAAACGATTCGAGAGCCCATACCCTTATCGGTAAATGGGTCGAGGATGATATTGTCGGCTTAAAAGAATAAAAAGGGCGTTTTATGAAAAAAGGTTTTACATTGATAGAAATTCTCGTTGTTATCGCCATATTGGGCGTTTTGATGTCGATTTTCGTTTTCGCTTTCCGCAAGGCTCCCGACCAGGCGAAGAAAGCCGTTTGCGAAGATTACGTCCAGCAGGTCGCCACGGCGATTGAAAGCTGTATCAATGAAGGAACTCCCGCCGTCAGGAAACTTTATGAAGAAGGCAGCGACGGCGAAGGGGTACTTGACGCTGAAGCCGCGTATGTGCTGGCGTCGAAACTCGGTTGCGAAAAGGATGCGTCCGGCCGCAAGCTTTCGGGGCACGACCGCTTCGGTATAGTTACGCCGTGGGCTAAAGATGTCATAAAAGACGGCGGTTCATCGTGCAGTCTGTCCACCGAAGTTCCGACCGGCGGAACCGTAAGAGATCACCGATTGTATTATGCGATCGCGACCGACGACGATGAGGACAGCGGTATCGTTACGGCCAACGTCGGCGGCGAAGAGGTTCGCATCAGAGCCGGCGTCGCGGTGTGGTGTGCGGGAGCCGACGGTAAGCTGGAGCCGTATTCCAAAGGCCGCAAGGGCGATGACGTCTACAGCTGGTCATACGAAAAAACAGTCAGATGAAAATGAAAAAAGCTTTTACGTTGCTGGAGCTGATGGTGGTTCTGGCTATTATCGGGATACTTCTCGGTATAGTCATGGCTGTCGCGTCGTCTTCAATCCAGTGGGCGCGTGACTCTAAGGCGAGAGCCCTGTGCAAAGTCGTTCAGGCGGGTATCGAGGAATATAAGGCCCAGAAGGATAAGTGGCCTCATATCGACGATCAGCTTTCCAATCTTACAAGCAGCAACCGTACGAATAAAGACGGTTACAAGGAGGAGCATGACGCGGCGCGCTACCATCTTACCGGAGAAGAGGTTCGCAACGTGATCAGAACCGTTATCGAGGATTCCGTCAAGGACAGCAGTCCGATGATGGATTTTTCGAAGCTTTATGTTTCGCGCTCGCCGGGTAACGCGGGAAGCGAAGCGTACGGATATGATTTCTGGGACGCCGTCAAGGGCGCTAAGAAAAGAAGCCCGATGGACATAAATGAAATGTATTTCGGCTACCCCGAGACTTATAACGGCTATTTCCGCAGTTTTAGAATAGTATATTCAATTCCGACAGATTCATTGGAGGTAACGAGACAATGAAACGCGGTTTTACCCTGATGGAACTGTTGATCGTAATCGCCATCATGGCGCTTATGGGTTCGCTTACGGTTGCAGGCTACAAGCAGATGAAGCGCGGCATGGAAGAGCGCAGCGTTATGGACAACGTCAATCAGTTCGTCCGTGCCGCATATCAGCGCGCTCAGATAGACCGGCAGAACGTAGTCGTTTATTTCTGGAACGAAACGATCAAGAACGAAACCGCCGATTCCTTTGCCGTCGTCGTCGGAAAGGCGATCGCCGTGCGTCAGCATGGGCGCGTGACATTTACGGAATCGGACTTCATCTGCGACGAGTTCGGAGATCTGGAGTTTAAAAACGTGGCGTTCGCATCTCCGACAGAATCGGAGGAGCAGTCTTCCTCGACGTCATCCTCGGCTGGTAAGAAAAAGGGCGGCTTGAGGCTTTATAAAGTGGGCGGCAGCGATGAAAACAGGCCTGACTGGTCGATCGTTGCCGAAGAGACGCAGTTAAGAGACGGCGAAGGCGTTAACGAAGACATGCTTCTATCCGGAACCCAGAAGCTGATTCGTCTTTACGGCTTTAGAGAGGTCGACGACACCCAATCTTCCGGATGGAAGGTCGGTGACGCTTACGGTTTTGAATGCGGCGCGATTACGCTGCCCGAGGGATACACGTTCGGTAAAAATTACTCTACAAGCACTTCTGAGCCGATCGACAGCCAAAGTTATCAGGTTATGCTCTTTAAACCCGGTACGCCGGGCTCCAATTCCGGCAGCGGCAAGGATACGATTGAAATTTTCAACCTTCGTCCGGGTAAAGGCGGCCAGCTTACCGCCAAAAGCATCGGAACGACTCAAAAGCCTACGGAAAGTCTGGAATAATCATGAAAAAAGCATTTACGTTGATGGAGGTCAATCTCGCCATGCTTATCATGGCGGGCGGTGTTCTTTCCGTTCTGGGACTTTATTCTCTGGGTTACCGCGAGTCCTCCCAGAGCTGCGACGATGTCGCGTCGGCCGCATACGCGGAGGCTGTCGTAAGCCCGCTTACCATAGCGCTTTCGGCGACCAATCTGAAATGGAGCAGTTTCAGAGAATTGGAAAATTATCCGTCCGCCGATGGGTGGGGCGCGTACATCAATAAAAGTGACGGAACAATAATCTCAAACCCGGAGTCCGAAGCCCGAGAGGTGTTTGACAGCGTAATGGGCAGGCTTCAGTTCGAGGGATCGGCGAATCTTCCCGTCAGCACGTTGCCGACGGATTCCGCCAACGGACTCAAGGCGGGGCTCGTGGTTCTGCACGAACGCGACAGCTCCATCGTCAGAATCGGCTTCAGAGCGACCAAAAAACCGGCTGAACTTCTATCGATGCCTCTTTATTACACCGAGGTCAGATTCCAGGGTGTCGTCGACGATAACGGGGGATCGAAATGAAACGAGGCTTTACGATAATTGAAATGCTCGTTGCGAGCCTTCTTTTGGGAATGCTCGTCTCTATTCTTACCATGATGTTCAGCCAGTCGTCGATTTCGTGGCGTACGGGTTCCGCCACCATTGCCGATCTTGATGAGGTCAGGGGAAATATAGGCGCGCTTAAGGAAGAGTCGGACAACGTTTATATCTGGAACAACGAGGCATACCGCATCGTGGGCCTTTGGGATGAAAACGGCCAGCTTCGTCAACGGGCGTGGGACGTTGAAGGCGCGTCAGACGCTCCTCATGTTGAGTTTTTGAATTCAGAAGGTCTCGGAGACGATACGAAACTGAACGATTTCAAGCCTCTTTCGGTCGGCAGCGCGAAGGCGGGCCGTAAATTCAAGCCCTACAGCGTTAACGTTAAAAGCGCAGGGCCCAACAGAAATTTCCGCGACTATGACGATATCTGGAGCTATCCGAATTATCTGGAGATAAGGTGATGAGATTCGTTAAAAAAGGTTTTACGCTCGTTGAAGTGCTGGTCGTACTATTTGTGATCGGCATGATAATGGCCATTATGACGACATCGTTCATGTCGGCCCAGGAAAAAGCGAAACTTGAAAAGGCCGAGGCCGAAGTCAGGTCGATTCACGAGGCCATCTTGTCATATCAGAACTTTGACGAGGATCATGAACTTCCCACGATGAAAGATCAGGATGCCGATAAAACCACGCTCGGCTTTCTGCTCGGCGACGGAGGTTCGAACGACGCCGGTAAGATTCCGGCGACATTGATGGCTCAGATCGAAAGCGACGGGTCAATACGAGATCCCTGGGGTACGCCTTACAAAGTGTCGATTTCTGAAGGTAACGCCGATATTAAGATTTCGAGCAAGGCGTCAAATATGAAAACGGGTTATCATTTACCAAATTTCTATAGGCTTTCGGCGGAGGAGCGCAAATGAAAAAATTCAATTCGAGATCGGGAAGCGCGCTTCTTATTGTTCTTGGAATGCTGACATTCCTGATTGTTTCGGCTGTTGGGTTCGCAACATATATGCGTTACGGCCGACTCCCGTCCAGTCAGTTGAGAAGAACCGTTTCCAGCCGACAGCTGGTTAAGGCCGCCACGGCAAGAGCGATCGATGAAATCGATCAGGCGATCAACAACAACCCCCATCCCAACGTCGGAACGCTTCCTGTCGACGGCCGAAACAGAAATATCTGGTACGGTCGCGTATTTACGGGGACGAATATAGTCGACAGCGCCGACGGCGGAGGATCAAATTCCCAGAACAAGGATGGTTCCGGTGCCGCTTCGTACGGCGAAACGGTTTCTCCCCTCTGTCTGGAGGCTTTGGCTTATATCCCGCCCGTCCTGATAAACGAGGCGAGATATTATTCGCGCATGACGCCTACGGCTATGTGGAAGACGTTCGACTTCGAGGCGGGCCGCTACGCGTTTATGGCTCTTGACGTCTCCGATTATTTTGACGTCAACAGGCTTTTCGCCAACAGAAAGCGTTCGTCCGCTCCGAATCAGCGCATTTCTCTTTCGTATCTCTTTGAGCAATACAGTAGGAACAACGATCATAACGGTCTTGGCGAAGGGGCGGACAAGTGGGACGAGTTCATGAAGGATTTTCGTACGGTAAAGGAGGATACCGGCGAAATCTCTTTTGAGAACACGTATCCTCTGATATCGCTCGCCGATTTGAATCTCGCAATCGGCGATAAGGAAATAGGCGGGTTTATAAGTCCGTTCTGCCGCTATCTGAAAAATCCCGGCGGGAACGGTTTTTATAATCTGAACGAAAATCCAGAGGCCGACGCGAGGCTTAAACGCATGACCTTCGTCACCGACGGACTCTTTCCGAAAACGGAACGTAAAAATGGTTCGTCTAACGGTTCCAACGGCAATGCGGCCAATTCCAGCGGGAAGGTTTACGATCTTGCGGATGAAAAGACGCAGCCGTTTGACGTCAAGCGCCTTTCAGATGTGAAATTCAATGCAAGCGCATTGTCCGAGACGCTTATGACTCAGAATCATACGGGTGACGCTAAAAATGAGTGGTACAAACTTTTGAGTGTGATCGGTTGCGTGTCTCTTTACGATTATCTCGACGCAGATAAGGCGCCTCTTTCAATCGCCTTGCCTACTGTTGAGCGCTTCCCCATGATTTGCGGAATTCAACCCGATATCCGCGATGTCAAAATCGGAATCGAGAAAACCGTTACGCCCGCCGGCGATGAGACTTCCTCCGAGTTCCCAGGGGCCGAGGCCGCTGCCGACGGTACAAGATGGGTTGAAGTGACATTGCGTTATATGCTTAAAAGGGATATTTTTCAGCAGGGCATGGATTCAAGTTCTGTTCGAGTGCTTACCGTTTTCCCGTTTGCACGTAAAGACGATAATGACGGAAAGTTCGAACTCGACGGACGGATGTCCTTGTTTTTCTCATCTGAGGAAATGGGATTGAGAACCGGTGACGGCGCAAAGAACGGAGGGGATCTTATTCATCTTGAAAAGGAGATCGCCGATTCGGCTATCGACAAGGAAAAAGGTCTTATGAACATCAAGTTTGAACTTCCTTCTTCATCCGAACTTAAACCGTCAGGAAGCATCAGCGCGGAGATTGAAGCCGTTAAAAAGGTCGATATTCCTGTCGGTCAGCAAGCAAGAAATATATCTTCCGCGTTCTCAGAAGAAGGCAATGAATTGCTTAAAGTCGTTTATCGCTGGCAGCAAACTTCTCGTAAAGACCCGCAGAGCGGAATTGTAACATGGGAGCCTTCTTTAGAAACTGTAATGCAGCGGAAAGATCCGAACGATATTCAATTAGCGGCGACTGCGTTTCCCGCTTTGAAGTCAGACGGGTCGAAAGATTCCGATTTTGACGCCGGAAATCTCAAAAATCTGGTGATGGGCGGAAAAGAACTTTACCTTAACAGTGCCTTTTGGTTTCGTGTTAAACAGGCGGACGGCGACAAGAAGGTGGTTGATATGGTGCCCGCGTGCGTGGAGGATGATAATATTCAAAACGGCGTGAATGCTTCCAGCGCACTGGCAGGTTTGGGGCCGAGGGTTCTTGGCGGCTCGCCGTTTCCGCTGCTTAAGTTCAAAACGGGGATAACTCTTAATTTTTCGATAGAAGAGCTTGATAAAATGGCTAAGGACGGCGAAGGCGGCAAAGAGTTGACATTTGCGCCGAGAGCCGCCATTGTCGCTGATCCCCGATATAATTATGCGCCGGAAGAATGGTTCGGTGTCGACCAGTCGCTCAGCGAGGACGTTTGGGTTCAGAACAACAGGGCGAAAGACAGAGGCAACGGTCGTGACGGCGATATTTTCATGTCGACGAGCGATTCCGGTTATCTGCAAAGCATATATGAATTGGCGTTTTTGCCACGTCTGACGGATTTAAGTCTCAATGGTCAAAGTACGCCCAAGAATTTTGTCGCGGATTTCAACCGTAAGGACCTGCCCGCTTCGTTCGAGGAGACGAGGAACAACGCTCTCGCATGGCGTACCTACGATCCTTTCAGGTACGACAAAGATGCATTCAAGGATCTTCCGTTCGTCAACGAGGGCAGCGGCTTCAAGGTGAACCCGTATTCCGATTCCGTTAATGTAATGATGGCGGTTTTTGCCAATACCCCCCTCGGATGGACTCAGGCCTCCACCAATAAGATTGAAGGGATGAAGGTCGATTATACGAGTCTTGATATGGAGGAGTTTAATAAAAAGTACGCTTTCAACGCGTATTCCACCGACAAGAGCGCGGTTATTCCGTGGGAGGTTCTGGAGAAGGTCGCCGAGAATATGATCGCCGCGGTCAAGAGTTCTAATCAGGGCGGCCAGTCCAAGGATTGGGAAGACGTATTCCTGGAAGATTTGGGGTGGGATAACACTGAAGAGAACAAATTCCTCGGCATTGAATCTTCCAATAACTCAAACGTCAAGTTGTGGGGTATTGACAAGAAATTCCTTTACGGCTTCTGGAAAGACTGCTTCGCCGTCAAGCAGCAGCTCTTCCTCGTCTTTGTCCGTGCGGAACCCACCATGATGGGCAGCGGCGCCTCGGGTCATGCGCCGCCGCAGTTGGGCGGGAAGGCCGTCGCTCTCGTCTGGCGCGATCCCACGCCTTCACGGTCCGCAACAGGAGATTCCAGGAGAGCTGTTCCGCATAAAACGAGAGTTCTCTTTTACAGACAGTTTGAATAAACTTTATCGATAGAAAGGTCGTTATGAAAAAGGGTTTTACTTTAGTTGAGATTCTGGTCGTCATCGGCATCATCGGGCTTATCATGGCCTCGCTTATTTATTTCTTCGGCAGCACCGAGTCCGCACGTTCGGCCGAGTGTCTTGTAAACATGAAGAATCTCGCCAACGCGGTCCAGGACGCGAGAGCCTCGACGGGTTCGGTCATGCGTTATCCGCTTGCGGGTTCGCAGGAGGGCCGCAAGACGAATTACGGAGAGCGCGACAGCTTTGTCGAATATCCCGGGTGGATCAGCTGGAATTCTCAGGGCGCCTACAGAACCAAGCCCCGTGAACACATTTCTAGTTCCTCGTGGCTGACGTCCGCCTATTGCCAGGACGAAGAAACGCGCGAGTATTGCATTACTAACGGAGCGCTTTACAGGTATGTGAAGAATTACAAGACTTACGTCTGTCCTGGACACGTTAAAAAAATGCCGAACGACCAGCGTCCGGCGTGGAGTTACGTGATGAACGGACGTTTCGGATACGATCATTCCGAGGGCGCTTATGAAACGGCTCCGTCCGATGCGCATCCCGGGCTTGATATCGATTCCGAGGCGTCGAGGATGGCGCATAAGACGCTTCTTTTCGCAGAACTTCAGTGGGAGGATTATACCGAAAACAAGCCCGATTTTTCAGCCAGCACCGGTTTTAGGAACGACTGTACGCTTCAGTACAACGATGAAGACGGCGGCGAAATGATCGGTTTCAACCACAAGGACGGCAAGGACATCGTAGCTCATATCGTATTTGCCGACGGGCATGTTGATAAAATCGTTTATCCGAAGAAGGGGCTAAGCGCCAACGAGTTGAAGAAGTTGACCGAGTTCCTCTGCACCGGGACGGATTATGAAATCCGCGACGGCTCCGTCAAAGAGATTGACTGATAAATGATTTCAATCGCGATAATCGACGATCATCCTATGGTCCGCGAGGGCCTGGAGGCGATGTTGACGAGCGACGGCGCGTTTGACGTCGTTGCTCTTGCCGCGAACGGAGCCGAGGCGCTTGAAGTTCTTCCCAAATCGTCGGTCGATGTTGTTTTGAGCGATGTCAGGATGCCGCGGATGGACGGGTTCGCGATGCTGGAGCATTTAAGAAGGCTTATGCCCGGCGTAAAGGTCGTGTTTCTTGCCGGTATGCCGCTGAAGGAAGAAGAAGCCCGCGCGAGAAGGGACGGCGCTGCCGGATATCTGCCCAAGGATGTCGATCAGGACAGGCTTTCAACGGTTATAAAAGCGATCGCCTCCGGTGAAGAGTCGTTTGCGACAGAACAGTTTCAGTCCGCGCCATCGATTCTGACCGTGCGTGAGATGGACGTTTTAAGGCTCCTCGCCCAAGGTAATCAACGTGATCAGATCGCCGCCCGTCTCGGCATCGGGGCCGAATCGGTCAAGACCCATCTTAAGGGCATTATGACGAAGCTTAATTGTCCGAACGCAACGTCGGCGGTCGGACGCGCGTATGAGCTCGGCATTCTGCGGGCTTAAATATTATTGAAATCGATTCGCAGTAAATGATATAATTATCTTATGAAAATAAAGAAGCAAATGACAGTAAAAGCACCTGGGGGCAACTCTTCGGGCGGAGCTACGATTGCCGACCGCTTTAAAATCGAGCCGGCGGCCAACAAGAGCAGCTCGGGCGGCGCGAGTTCCACCGCTACTAAAGTCGCGTTCTTTGCGGGTTTTCTCGCTCTTTGCGCTGTCGGCGGCCTTGCATGGTTCGCATATCAGCACGCTGAATTTTTCAAGAGCGTAATGGATAAGTAAGGAGTCTGGGCGTGAAGGACGTAATGCTTTCTTCCCGCGCGAAGGCCGCCGTGCGTCTTGCGCTTGACGAGGATCTGGCCGACGCTGTCGGTTCGCGTAACGTGAAATGGTGCGATTCGACCAGCGAGGCGCTTGTCGACGCCGACGCGGTCGCGACCGGCGAAATCTACGCGAAGGGCACAGGTTGCACCGTCGCGGGCGCAACAGTCGCGAGGGCTGTGCTTAAAGCGGTCGACCCTAAAATAAAAGTTACGATTTTAAAGCCTGACGGTTCCAAGGTTAAACCCGGCGAGCCGATTCTGATTTTTCGCGGCAAGGCCCGCTCGATTCTGGCGGCCGAGCGTACCGCTTTGAATTTTATGCAGCGTATGTGCGCGACGGCTACGCTGACTTCAAAGTTCGTTGATGCCGTAAAGCGTTACAAGACTCTTATTCTCGATACGCGAAAGACGACTCCCGGCTTGAGAGTGTTTGAGAAATACGCCGTTCTCTGCGGCGGCGGCACCAACCACCGCATGGGGATGTACGACCGCGTTCTCATGAAGGACAACCATCGCCGTCTTTGGCGCGACGGGAACGCCGACGAGCTCGATCAGGCCGTATTGGCCGCGCGCAAGAAGTTTCCTAAACTTGACGTCGAGGTCGAGGTTGAGAGTGTGAGGGAATGCGCGAGCGCTTTGAAGGCCAAGCCTGAATGGATCATGCTCGACAACATGAGCGTCGCCGACATGAAGAAGTGCGTTAAAATGTGCAAGGGTATTTCCAAGACCGAGGCCTCCGGCGGTATAACTCTCGAGCGCGCGAAAGAAATCGCCGCGACGGGCGTTACCGCGATTTCCCTCGGTTGCCTTACGCATTCTGCGGGGTCGGTTGACCTTTCGCTCGAATGGCGCGCCGTTTGAAGCGCTGTTTAACCGAGGAGTGAAGAAAGTGCGCCTCGCTGTTGTAGACGTCGGCAATACCAGCACCGCGGCGGGGCTATGGGTCGACGGTCGCGTGACGAACGTCGTTCATATCGACGGTCCGATTGAAGAAGCGTATGCGGCAGTCGAAAAAATAATCGCACTTGGGGTCGATGCTGTCGCTTATGTTTCTGTCGTTCCGGATCGTGACGCAGGATGGAAAACATTCGCCGAAAAACTAGGACTAGAGTTTCGCCAGGTCGTCTGGAGAAAAGCGCTGAAGTTTATCGATATCGACTACCCTAAGCCAGACACCATCGGGGCGGACCGTATCGCGGATGCCGTCGGAGCCGTGACGCGATACGGCGCGCCCGTGATAGTCATGGATTTCGGAACGGCCTTCACCGCGGCGGCCGTCACGTGCGACAGAACATGGCGCGGAGGCGTTATCGCGCCCGGCTTCCCGTTGATGAGAGATTACATGTTCGAGCGGACCGCGAAACTTCCGAGGATGAAACTGGGGCGCGGGAAGGTTCCTAAAATCGGCCGCTCGACGGAGGAGGCGATGCGTTTCGGAGCTCTCGTCGGGTATCGCGGGATGGTGCGCGAAATAGCGATGGAGCTTAAGCGCAATTTCAGCGAGGACTTTAAGCTTGTCGCTACGGGTGGGTTCGCAAAATGGGTCCTTAAGGATTTGGACGTGCCTTTCACGATCGATTCAACTTTAACATTATACGGAGCTGGGTTAATATGTTCGGGAGAATAAAATCCGTTTCTAAAATTTTTACAGCCGTCGCCTTGATTGTCCTCTTCGGCGGAATTTCCGGATGCGGGCCTTTCTGGGTCAATCCATGGATTACGGTTAAAGAGAGCGCTCTTAACTGGGCTGAGATACATTATTACAATACCAACAAGGAGCCGATTTTAAGAACGTCGGTTTATCTGTCGGGGACTGGGCATGTCGAATTGAAGAAGGGTACAAGCTCGCGCGTTTCCAACGATTTCGCCAAGAAATTTGAAGAAGATACCTGGTCCGATTACAGGACGATGCGCATAAATGTCGACCCGAAACACATTCAGGATATTTTTCAAAACCTTGTCAATCATGGAATTCTTGACAAGGAGAAGTGGGGTAAGGGGTCGAAAAAGAAGGAATTTAAGCGATTTATTGCAGTTAAGTGCAATATTTCCAACAATACATATTCTGAAAACGTCAATATCTTCGAGGTCGATCCGGACCTTGCTGAAATATTGTTGGATGTCATAAGACAATTTGACAATCCCACTTTATAAACTGAAATGATTTTGATATAATATTCTCAAATTTTGTAAACCAATTAAAAAAAATAGGAGTAACAAATGGGCGAGGTTTTCGGTGCAGGTGATTTGCACAAGGGCGTTAAGCTTTTGATCGATGGCGAACCGTGGGAAATTACGGAATTCGATTTCGCCAAACCCGGCAAGGGGCAGGCTATCTACAACTGCAAGTTGCGCAATATGATGACCGGCGGCGGTATGACGAAGAGCTATCGCAGCGGTGATAAGTTTGAAAAGCCCGAGCTTATTCAGATGTCTGTTACGTATTCCTACGACGACGGAACGGCGTTTGTTTTCACTGACGACAATTTCGAAGAAATCCGCGTCAGTTACGATGTTATGGGCGACAAGAAATTTTTCCTTATGGACGAGATGGAAGTTAAGGCCCTCTTCTTCAACGAGAAGGTTATCGGCATAGATCTTCCTCAGCTCGTCGAGCGTAAGGTTATTAAGGTAGAGCCCGGCGTAAAGGGCAACACGGCTTCCGGCAAGGTTACCAAGCCTGCGACCGTCGAAGGTGGTTACGTCTGCGCCGTTCCGCTCTTCATTAACGAAGGCGACGTCATCCGCATCAATACCGAGACGGGTGATTACAACGACCGCACGTCCACCAAGTGATTTGCATTAATCAACTTAACTTAAAAACAAAGGAAATAAAAAATGAAGCTTCAGTCAATTTTAGCTCTCGTTGCCGTTTCTCTCGCGGTGCTCGCTTCCGGTTGCCGCTACAACAAGGCCAGAACTTCCGGCGGCGCAGGGGAAGGCGAAGGCGCCAATGCCGGTCAGATCGACATTAATTCCCAGGTTGACGAAAACTCCATCGAAGGCGGCAGCCTTGACGATCTCTCTAAAAAGAGCTTCAAGGATCGCGGTTATACGCTTTGCACGGATGTCGTTTTCCAGCCCGTATACTTCGCTTTCGACGCCGCCACCATCAAGCCTGACGAACTCGGCAAGATCGAGGCCGTCGCCAAGCACCTCGCCGACAATCCCGACCGTGTCGTGACGATCGAGGGTAACTGCGACGAGCGCGGCTCCAACGAGTACAACATTCCGCTCGGCGAGAACCGTGCGATTATGGTAGCCAACTACCTCGGCCAGAACGGCATTTCCTCCGATCGTATCGAAACCGTCAGCCGCGGCGAGACGAATCCCGCCGTTGCCGGTAGCGGTGAAGAGTCCTGGTCCAAGAACCGCCGTGGCGAATTCATCATCTGGAAGAAGTAATTCTTCCGGATGTCTGTCGGATAGATGTTCGCATTTATATTTGACAACGTCAGTTTCGGCGAGTGGACTCTCCTTATCGTCGTGTTTCTGATAGTTATGGGTCCGCGCAAAATACCCCAAACTGCGCGGACTCTTGGCAATTATTACTCTAAACTTCGAAGAGCGGCTGATGCCTTCAAACGCCAGTTGATGGATTTGGAGACTGAATTCAACAAAGCCGCGACAGAAGCAGAGTCCGAGGTTAAAGAGGTTGAGAATGCCTTTGCCAGCGAAGGTGACGAGTCTGACGTGATTCCGCCTTCGGATGCGTATTACCCGTCTGAAGCCAATTTTGATGGAGAATCCGTTTCTGACGCTCCCTCGAACGGGGATGATTCTTCCAATTCCGCTCACGAAGGTGATATTGCAAAAGCTTCAACGGAACCTGAAAAAGATTCCGGGTTGAATACTGATTCCGTTACCCAGGCCTGATTGATATGGCTATATCCCGCATAAAAAATCTAGACGAACGAAACGACCCCCCGAGGCCGCTCATGGAGCATCTTTTCGCTCTGAGAGATATGCTTATTTTTGCGGCGATTGCCTGGGTTCTGTGCGTTATCGTCGCAGGATGCTTCGCCAATTATATCTCCGACTGGATCAAGTCTCCCGATGCGGTTCAAGGGCGTCTTCTTCAAATTAAGTCTCCGGCCGACGGCGTGTATCTCTTGATCGAAATCGCGTTTTGGGCCGGAACCGCATTGAGCTTTCCGTTTCTCGTTTATTCCGTTTTACGGTTCGTTTTCCCCGCGCTTACCAGACGCGAGAAATATTTTATTCTTTCCGTTTTGTGCGTCGGGACGCTTCTGTTCGTAGCTGGCGTATTTCTTGCCTACACGCAGACAGTGCCGTCCATGCTTTCTCTTTTTGATACGGTTAACGGATGGATGAACATCGATTCGACCCAGTATTTCGCCAATGAATATGTTACATTGATATTGAAGGTTCTTTTCGCTTTCGGTATCGTGTTTCAGGTTCCCCTTATTATTTTTATGCTCGGATGGTTCGGTCTTGTATCCAGCCGGGCTTTGCGCGAAAAGCGCCGTATCGCGATTGTTCTTGCTTTTGTTCTTTCGATGTTTTTAACGCCTCCAGACGCCATAAGCCAGATTATAATGGCCGTTCCGTTGTGCCTTCTTTATGAATTGGCTTCGTGGGCGGTTTGGATTAAGGAAAAATACTCATCTAAGGAATGATTATGACTGAAATGCCGGATTACCAGATAGGAAAGACGGTTTTCGGAGACAAGTCCGCCATAGAGGCGGCGTACAACCGTTTTCGTTCTCAGAAGATTGATGAAGTTCGTCTCGCTTCTGATAAGACTTCTTCTTTCCCGCTTAAAAGAAGGGGGCTTGCGGGCGAGGCCTCGGTTTCGGGAGTAGGAACTTTCGAAGGCAGCGCGAAGCAAACGATCACTTTCGCTCCAAGTTCGAAGCCGGGTTGGTGGATTCGCCGCATGGATCAGCCGGAACAGCTTGATACCAAAGTCGACATCGCCAATCTCTGGACGAGCGCCCAGAACCTCGTTCTCCGCTCCGGCTCGCCCCACAACTATCTCAGGATGGTCGAGCACATTATCGCTCTTAAACTAGGCATCGGTGTTGACAACGTCGTTCTTAAGGTAAACAGCGGCGATCCGCCGCTCTTCGACCAGTCGTCGCTCCCGCTCATCAAGGCGATGGATCACGCCAAAATCGTCGAAACCGACGAGGACGCGACTTTCGTCACGGTTAAGGAGCCTGTCGCGTTCGGCGGCAA
>JAGCJE010000300.1 GCA_017648225.1 Kiritimatiellia bacterium
ACCGGAAAGCGAAAGCTCGCCCATGAGAGCGTAGTCGCCTAAATCAATCGCCTTCAGACGACCCGTCGCGGATAAAAGACCGACCGCTATCGGAAGATCGTATATGGGGCCTTCCTTTCGGACGTCGGCCGGCGCGAGATTGACAGTTACCGAAAACTCGTCCTTCGACTTGTAGCCGGAATTCTTAAGCGCGGTCGATACGCGGTCCTTCGCCTCCTTGACGGCGATATCCGGCAAGCCTACGATAGTGAACGAATTCGTCCCCTTCGCGGAATAGACTTCTATTTCTACGGTAGACGCGTCGACACCCGTAACCGACGCGCTGTAACATCTAGCCAACATCCAATCTCCTTTCGCCGACATGTCCTGTCGACGAAAGAATTATCGCATATTCAAAAAAAAGAAGTGTTACATTACCGTTACATTTTCGTTACATTTTTGTAACGTTCATGTAACACAAATGTAACACTTCTCCAATCGTCAGAAATCGCTCGAATCGCAGACGAGCGATTCCATGATGTAGTCCTTGCGCTCGGGCGTATTGGATCCCATATAGAACTTTATCGTTTTTTCGACGTCGTGATCGTCAGCGCACGTAACGGGAGTCAAGCGCATGTTCTCGCCGATGAAGTCCTTGAACTCCTTGGCGTTCAGTTCGCCTAGGCCCTTGAAGCGCGTTATTTCGCAGCCGCGGCCGCACTTTCTGATCGCGGCCTCGCGCTCCTCGTCGGAAAAACAGTAATGCTGCTCCTTCTTGTTGCGCACGCGGAAAAGCGGCGTCTCAAGAATGTAGACGCGACCATCGGTTATTAGGGGACGGTAGAAGCGCATGAAGAACGTCGTAAGGAGCATCCGGATGTGAAGCCCGTCGACATCGGCATCGGTCGCGAAAATGATCTTCGAATATCTCAAATGATCGAGCGAGTCTTCAATGTCGAGCGTTTTGATAAGATTGAAAAACTCCTCGTTCTTATAAAGAACATCCTTGTTAAGCCCGCACGTGTTGAGCGGCTTACCCTTAAGGAAGAATACGGCCTGGTTCATCGCGTCGCGCGCAAGTCCGAGCGTTCCGCCCGCGGACTGTCCCTCGGTCAAAAAGATCATCGTATCGTCCCCTTCGGGACGACCGGTTTTCTTGTTGATCTTATCGAGCTTAAGATGATTCTTGCAGTCCTTGAGCTGCGGAACGCGGACCGAAACCGCCTGGGTGCGCTCGCGCGCCTGCTTCTTGATCGTGTTGAGCTGTGAGCGGATCTTGCCGGTCTCCTCGATCTTGGCGATGAGCTTGTCGGTTTCGGACGGCGAACGGTGAAGCGCGGCGAGGATTTCCTTGCGCATCTCGGCGACGAGATCGGAGCGGATATCGTTCATCACGAACTTGATCTTCGTCTGGCCTTCGAAAACGGGATTCATGATTCTGAGCGACACTGCTCCGATAAGTCCGTCGCGGATATCGTCGCCCTCGAATTTCTTTTTCGCCCCGTAATCGTTGAGCGCCTTGGTGAGCGCCTCCTTGAACGCCGTAAGATGGGTGCCGCCGTCGGTCGTATACTGACCGTTGACGAAAGAATGATACTCTTCGCCGAACCGGTTGGTATGGGTGAAGATTATTTCGAGATTCTTAGTCTTGATGTGAAAAGGCGCATAAAGCTTTTCGAACTGCGCCTCGTCGGCGACAAGATCGGCAAGCCCCCCTTCGGAGCAGATCGACTGACCGTTGAGATTGATCGTAAGACCGGCATTCACGTAGCAGTACATCCGCATGCGTCTTACGACATGCTCCTCGCGCACCTTGAAATTCTTCAGAACCTTCACGTCCGGCTTGTAGCGGATGAACGTTCCGTTCGGCTCACGCGTTTTGCACTGGCCGCGTTTTTTCGATTTCAAACGCCCCTCTTCAAAAAACCCTTCAGAATACTCTCCCTCGCGAAAAGCGCGAACCTCAAAAAATTCGGAAAGCGCGTTCACGGCCTTCGTTCCGACGCCGTTCATGCCGGCCGAAAACTGGAAATTGTCGGAGTCGAACTTTCCGCCGGTGTTCATTTGACTTACGCAGTCGACGACCTTCTCCAGAGGAATTCCGCGCCCGTAGTCGCGCACACTCGTCTCGCCGGTATCGTAATTGACGTTGACGTCAATCTTTTTACCGTGATTCATGACAAACTCGTCGACGGAGTTGTCGATGACCTCCTTCATCAGAATGTATATGCAATCATGATACATCGCGCCCGTACCGGGTTCGCCGACGTACATGCCGGGGCGCATTCTGATGTGCGTCACCGGGTCAAGGGTCTTAATGCTGTCTGCGCCGTAACTGTTCTTTGCCATAATTGTCCGCAATCAATTCGCGTTAGCGTGGGGGCACGATGCGCACGGACACTTGTAACCCTCGCCGTCGATAGACACGTCCTTGCCGGTCCAGCAGTA
>JAGCJE010000301.1 GCA_017648225.1 Kiritimatiellia bacterium
CTCTTTAAGTTCCGCCTCAATTCGCGAGAACGCCGCCTCCATTTTCTCCTTACCCATTACGAACTGATTAGCGGGAGTCACAACCACCGCCGGCATCGTAACGCCGCACTTACCGGTCAACGGATCGAGCTCTCGAATCGAATCAACCTCTTCGCCAAAGAACTCTATTCTTATCGCCTTAGTCTCGTAGGCTGGAAATATATCAACAATATCGCCGCGCACTCTAAATACGCCCGGTGTAAATGACATATCGTTTCGCGTATACTGCGCCTCTACGAGCCGCTCGATAAGTCGCGAGCGACCTAAACTCGAACCGACGTCAATCTTAACGGCGAGATCGCGATATTCATCGGATTCGCCGAGACCGTAAATGCAGCTCACGGAAGCGACGACTATAACATCCTTTCGGGCGATCAGCGCGTTCGTCGCGGCGAGGCGGTAGCGCTCGATCTCATCATTAATTGACGCGTCCTTCTCAATGTATGTATCAGTCTGAGGAATATACGCCTCGGGCTGATAATAATCGTAATACGAAATAAAATACTCTACCGCATTCTCGGGAAAGAACTCCTTAAGCTCCGAAAAAAGCTGCGCGGCGAGCGTCTTATTGTGAGAGAGTATTAAAGTCGGGCGATTCCACGCGGCGATCAGATTGGCCATCGTAAACGTCTTACCAGAGCCCGTAACGCCCTGAAGAACGAGCCTATCGTCGCCGCGCTCAAGACCCTTTAGCAAAGCCGCCACAGCCTCGGGCTGATCGCCCGTAGGCTTAAAAGGCGACTTTAACTTAAAGAGTCTATCAGCCACGATTTAGCGATTTACAAACCACTCTAAAGTTCTGCGGCAAGCATCGAAATTAAAGCCCTGCTTCATCGCCTTAGAATGATGATACTTATCAAAAAACTCCTTATGCTCCTTCTCCCCAATACCAGCCTCCTTTAAAATGCGAAGCTTCTCGGCAACGACAATACCCGCTCTCAGTGCGAGAAGGCGCGCGGAATATTCGCCCCAAGGATAGACTAAATAAGTATCACCCGCTTTCCAATCACCGAACGACGCGTCATGATATGGGTCTTTGGGCCATGAATTCGCCGCCCAACGAAGGAAGCCGTCGAGTCCGCTAATCTGAGGATACATACCGAGCCAAAACGCCTCGTTGTCGACGCTCGACATAAACGTATTCGGACGGTCGGGATGACAACAGACATAAAGCGTCGTCTTCCAACCCTTTTCGCGGCGCTGAGCGGTTTCGGCAATAAACTCAGGCGTGACATAAGAAAGCAGCTGACTGTAATTATCAATGACGATCCCCTTGAAGTCCGAAGGCATACGGTTACCCGCCATCGCGATTTTCATACCGGGCGCTTTTTCCTGGATGAAGTTAGCGATAATGCTTACGTCTTTGGGCGTACGCTCGTCCATAGCGATATATGTATCGTTGAACCAGCCCTTTTCGATAAGGTGCTTTTTAAAGTCAACGAGGAATGCCCCCCAATAATCATTGAAGACTTCGCTCCCTGGGAGAGCGGTCGCGCTTTTCGTATTACCTTTAGAATCCTGCCATCTGACGACATATCCCCAAGGACACATCGTGTAACAGGCGATATCGGGACCGATGCCGCACTTACGGCCAAACTCGACGTACTTATCAAAAATCGTGTAATCGAAAGACCAAGATCCGTCATCGTTTTTAACGCGGCCGATCATCGACTCGTACGCGTCGTAGCACTGATGATTCCAGGGATAATCCAAAAGAGTAACCGTTAACGCCTTTACGCCGCACTCGGCAAGAGTCTTGTAAACAGGCGTCATCTTCTCAAAGTGTTCATCGCTGAACGGCTCGACACCGAAGATGCGGCTCACAGCCCAAGGGTGCTGCCAAAGGTCGAGAAAATACTTCCATTCGGCTGGAGGAGGCAATACGCGGTCGACAACTCTCACCGTCATTGGACCGAACTGAACCTTCCCCGGCTTCGCGTCCTTGTTAACCGTTACCTTACAGTAATTAAACCCTTTGTCGACGACCAAATCATACCGCGCATTCAGATGACTCGATCTGGGATTATTATTATAAGAGACTGGAAAGTCGCCTTTAAATTCAATTGAAACGCCATCCTTCTCCAAAACACCGCCTCTGAAATAACGCTCCATCTCTCCAGTGAA
>JAGCJE010000302.1 GCA_017648225.1 Kiritimatiellia bacterium
AGAATCATTTTATCGGGAATCGACTTTACGAGTTCGCGATAGTTGACGGCATGATCATTGAGAACCGCAGGACCTACCGATACAAAGCCGTTGAGAGCTTCGATGTCGGGAAGAAGACCGCCGGAGCGCGAAAAGCCGTGAAAAAGAAACGCAGGTATCCGATCCTTATAGGGCTTACACGCCTTTACGACCTCGCCCCAGCATTTCGCGCCGTGCAAAACAACGCCGCGATTGAATTCCGCCGCGATTTCAAGCTGAGAAGCAAACACATCGCGCATCGCCTGAGGGATATTGCGATCCTTCATCCTGTCGAGTCCTATTTCTCCTACGCCCGCCGAGAGATCCGCCGCGAGAGCCGTGCGCAAGCGCTCTCCGCCGTCCCATTCAGCGTAATCCCACGGATGGACACCGTAAAACGCAACGTCGTTCGCGCCCTTTTCAGAACTGAACGGCTCGCAGATGAAATTCCGCGTCTCGCCACGGGCAATGTGAGTATGGGCGTCTATCATTTTACGACTCCGTGATTTTCAGTCATATTCTCTCCGAGAAGCGCGAGCTTCGGGTCGCTCGCCTCGTAACCTTGAATCCAGCCGTTCTCAAAACCGAAATCCGCAGCCGCCTCGACGACTTCTTCGTACTCTTCTTCGGTTATGCTCCTGTTCAAAGGCGGCGTCTCAAGCGCCTTGTAGGCGGGTGTAAACTGACTCATCACCGAAACCGGAATTTCATTGGAAAGTTCAGTCGCGAGAAAGGCGAGATTCTCTATCGCCTCTTCGTGATGCCCCGGGAGAACTAAAATCCTCACTATTAAATCTACTCCGGATTTCTCATACGCCCACTTCACCGCCGCGCGAGCCGCGTCGACGTATCCGGGAGCCGAAGACAACCGCCTCGCGGTCTCGTCGCGTGAATAGCGCAAATCAAAAAGCGCCCAGTCGCAAAGCTCGCGGTATTCCTCTAAAACTTCGACGCGTTCATAACCCGACGAATTCCAGACATAAGGGATTTTTATCCCCTCTTTTCTAATGATGTTCGCGGCCTCCCGGATAAACGGCAGATACGGAGTCGGGGAGACGAGATTTATATTCTCAATCTTGTCGTCGAGAACGAGCGAGCGAAAAATCGCAGCAAGCTCTTCGACTGACTTATCTTCGCCCGCGCCCTTCCAGCTCCACGGAGAATTCTGGCAATAAAGGCACTTCATCGTGCAACGCGAGAAAAACACGCAGCCCGATCCCCGCTCGAGCGTTATCGGCGGCTCCTCCCCGAAATGAGGTCCCCAGCGGAAAACGCGCGGTTTATCGAGCGCACCGCAAAAACCCGCCTCGGCGCCGCTGAAACGGTCGGCGCCGCAGCGATGGGGACAAAGCTCGCACAAGCGACCCGTCATTCAGGCTTCTCGCTGAAATATTCAAGGTCGGCGTTCTCGCGAGGATGATCGCTCGAGCCTTCGATCGGGACGAACGAGCCGATCCATTTCCAGCCGCCCTTCTTGGGAAGCGTCATCTTAACGTGATTAACGCCCTTTTTAAGCTTGATTTTAGTCGGCTCGCGATACCAGTAATCTTCGTCGGAAAGCGGGATCTCCTTAGGATTGCCGCGCGTCAGCGGACGGTTCCATTTTGGCGGAGCAATCTTTTCGCCGTTGATTTCGATCGTCGCGCCGTGCTTGTTCCACTGGCCAAGAGCGGGCGTAGGCGCATCGCGCGAGCGACCGTCGCTGCGCGAAAAACCCGTCATGCCGATCCATGCTCCGCACTCGACGTCGCGCTTGGAGCGGATCCACGTTTCAAGAACCACGACACCGTTGTTGCCAGGATGGTACGCGGAAGCGGGGAACCAGAAATGACGCGGATAAATCGTAGCCTGAGGAATGTCTTTGGCGATAACCTTGCCCGTCTCGCCGTCGGTCATCTTCCAGCGCATCTGCGTCTGAGCAACATAGGGGAACGGATGCTTTTTCCCATCGAGAACCTTGTCGCGCTGCGCGAGCAGCCTCCGCTCAAGGTCGGCAGCAAGAGCAAAGCGCGAATCATCGGGAGAAGGAAGCCGCGCATACAGCTTAGGCTCGTCCTTTTTGCGCCCGCGCCAGAAGCTGTCGGACAAAAGAACGACCGCAGGATAAACGGCATTCATCCTGACGACATCCTCCGTATCGGCTATGCAGTCGTCATGCCAGACGCCAATTATAGCGCCGAGATGCTCTTCCTCCGAACCCCAGCGGCATGGCTGCTGATACGCCGCGACCGAAAGAAGCTCCTCGGGATCGACGTGGTTTATATAGAAGCTGTTCTGAGAATCGATATAGGGACACTTGTCTCCACGCGGATCGCGCGCTCCCATCCAGAGCTGCTTTATACCCTGCCCGGGAAGCCTCAGCCCCGGCGACCATCCCATCAAAACACGGCCGTTGTCCTGAACCTTTTTCGCCCAGTAATCAAGATGACTCTGGGGTACCCGTTCGCCGTGCTCGCGCGCTTCGTCGGTGCCGAGATGAATAATGGGCATATCCTCCTTGGAAGCGAGA
>JAGCJE010000303.1 GCA_017648225.1 Kiritimatiellia bacterium
GGTAAACTTCGCGGGGCTGCCCGATTCGAAGTATCATAAGCTCGTGAAAAAGCAGTTCAGCGGCAATTCGCCATGCGGAGTTATGACGTTCGGCATCCGCGGCGGAAGAAAGGCGTCCATCAAGTTTATGGACTCTTTGAAGCTTATCGGCATCGTAACGCACGTCGCCGACGCATGGAGCTGCGTTCTTCACCCGGCGTCCCATACTCACCGTCAGCTGACGGACAAGCAGCTTAAGGAAGCGGGGATTCCGCCGGATCTGATTCGTCTTTCCGTCGGGCTCGAAGACCCCGACGATCTTATCGCCGATTTGGCGCAGGCGCTTAAAACCGTTAAGTGAGATTGTTTATAATTTAAATTCAGGGAGGCTCTATTATGGAAAAACAGGTTAAAAGAGGACGCGTGACGGATATTAAGGATTGGATCGTTTCGCTTGTCATAAGCGGCGTTGCGGCCGTTATGTATTTTGTTTTCGCAACTGACAGCATCCCTGTCGGAGTTGAAGGCGTGATAACGTCGTGGGTCGGTTTATCCGACAGTCCATACGTTCCGTTTCCCACGGCCGGTGCCGCGGCCGGATTTATGGGTATGTCGAAGTTTTTCGCGCCCGTATTCGGAGTGTTGTCCGTCTTTCTTCTTTTCCATGTAGTCAATGTCTTCATTAAAGAATGTTTTGGCCCTCAATATCCCGATTCGCTTAAATCTTCTGCCTCCAGAATCGGAGGCATTGCCGCAGCGGTGATCTTTATGCTGACGCCGTGCGTATTTTCGTCCGCGACGCATCCGGGGCCAGTGATTTTCGATACGTTCCTCGCATTGTTGTCTCTCGCCGTCTTTATTCCTTTTTTCCGCAAATCCGGTCTCGCCGTCATGGTTGCGCCGTTTCTTTCTGGAATTATTCTCGCCTTGGGCGTCGCCGATATGTTGATTATGGCGTTTCTGCTTCCTTTGTGCGGTATTTTGGCGTGGGTTGAGTTTTCAAGAAAGGGTAAGCCCGGTTATATAGCCGTTGGGCTTTTTCTGCTTGGCTTTTTCGTTTCGGCGATAGTGCTTCTGGCGGTTTTGTCCGGCAGCTTCAATGATTTCACCCAGTTCCAGAAGAAGATTTTGGGTGACGAACTCAAGAGCCTCGACTGGAAATGGGCGGTTGTGCTTGCGGTTGTTCCCTTTGTCATTTCGCTTTTTTCCTGCCCCACCGTATTCAGAGGCGGCAAGATCAATTCGTTCGTGGCCTGGATTTTTCACTTCCTTATGTCCGGCGTGGCGGTTTTTGCCGTTGCCTCGCCGTATTCGCCGTCATTGGTTCTCGGATATTCCGGGTTTCAGCCTGCTCTTCTGGCGTCTGCAGTCGCGGCAATGTCCGCTTACGTGCTCGTCTATTGGTGGATTGTAGCGCGTGTGCCAGTGCGCATAATATTTGGCGACAAGAAAAATCCCAGAGCCTTCAATTCGGCGAAAACGGTCGGGAGTGTCGGCTTTATCGCTTTTTCGCTCGTAATGGGGCTTTCTTTGGTTACAAACTTTTTTGTGAAGTCTGACTTTGCGGATGAATTGGCGCTGAAGCCTCTTTCTGAAAAAGTCGTTGTCGAGATGGAAGCGCGTACGTGGCTTGTTACTGACGGTGTCATAGATGACGATCTGAAATTGGCCGCTGAGGCCACGGGAAAGAAATTAAATCTCATTTCTCTTAGCAGAGAAAGCGACGATGAGTATATTAAGACTCTCGCCGAGACGGTTCTGCGGGAAAAGCTCGGCGGCGAGGAACTTTCAAAGGAACTGGCCGATAAGCTTTCCGGAGTTGACGGTATTAATCGTCAGCGACTCGTGCCTTTCATTGAACATTGGTTTAAAAATGATCCGGCCGCCGTGGATAAGGCTGCCGTCTGGGGTGCTCCTCAGCTGTGGACGAGCGCCTTAAACTCAGACGAATCTACGGTTCCCGGTCTTTATTTCTTTGTGCCGGATACCGGCAAGGAGACCGTTAAAGTCGGCGACTGGACGTCTGAGTGGCCGCGCGTTAAAAATTCTTTGAGGTTAGCGGACGGATGGGGGAGTTACCGTTCGGAAATAAACGGCGGGGGTCGTAATATCAGCAAGCGCGAGCGTAAATTGCGTAATTTGAGACGTCATATCGGATTTATGGCCGTAAGCCAGGGCAATTATCATCATTTCAAGGGTTTGGAACATTTTGCCGACGGGAACAGATCTTCGGCGAACGAGTGTTTCGACAAGGCGTTCGAGCTTTACAATCTTGTATGGCGTGAAATCGATCCCGATAACGTAGTCGCTCTCTACAACATCAAACTTCTAGCCGAGAAGAACGCGTTTAAAAAGGCGATTCAGAAGCGCAAGGAAATCGATCAGGAGATCGAAGCGGCTGCGAAGGATCCGAACAGGCGTTACAGGGTCGAGCATCTGTTGCTCCTGTACGGTACAATCTGCGATCCAGAATTTATGATGCATTACGCCAACAGCCTTTCAAAAGGCGGTCGCCATTCTCAGGCGGTATTCCAAATGCGTCGTGCGATCGATCTGATCCCCTCTGATCAGCGCAGACTCGCCGAGATGAACATCCTCGTCCATTATCTTTCGGGAGGGTCGGACAAGGAGAAAAGCAGGGCTCGCGAAATCTGCTTGAGCGAAATCAAGCGCAATCCTTCCAACAGAGCCGCGCTCGTGCGTCTTTCTCAGCTCGAGGCTCTCGACGGAAATGTCTCTGAAGCGGTGAAATGCCTCGAGCGCGCGCTCGCCGGTGTCGAAAACGATCCTAAATACGCGAAAATGCTCGCCCAGAAGCATCTTTTGAAAAACGAGTTATACGAAGCCGAAATGGTTTTGAGAAGGGCTATCGACGCCGATCCGAACGATATTCAGGCGTGGGCGCTTTTAACGCATGTCCTTATTCAGAACGTCGATATGATAAAGGACGCTTCGGTCAATACGAATTCGGCGGCAAAAAAAGACAAGGCTCTAAAGGAGATCGAGGAGAATATCCTTCCGAAAATGGAGTCTCTCGTAAAGGATAGGCCCGTTGAAGATGCTGTATACCGTTCAACCCGCGCGCTCGTTCTGATGCGTAAGGGCGGAGACGCGCATATCCGCGAGGCCCGCGATTCGTTTGACGCCGTAGCGAACAGCGGACGCGGATCTGCCCATACGGGCGATATGATTCTCACCCTTGACATGCAGCTCAACGACAAGGCTCACGCCGAGGCCCGGGCGATGCGCATTCTCGCCGCGAACCCCGACGATTCCCTCGCTAACTACATAATGGGTTCGATATCTCTCCATCGGGGCGAAAACAGTCAGGCCGAGAAGTATCTCAGAAAGTCCGTTTCCGGAAAGAGGATCGCGTTGCTGGCCTATAACGACCTCGCGGAAGTTCTTCGCCGTCTTAAAAAGTTCGATGAGGCCGAGAAGTACGCCCGCAAGGCGGTTGAGATTACTCCAAATCTTTACGTAGCGTGGGAAACGCTCGGGTCTATTCTTATGGATACGGGTAAATCTTTTGAAGAGGCCGAGAAGTATATTCAAAAGGCCTGCGATCTTTCAAAGGATGAACAGGGCGGAGCGGCCGACGTTCGAATGCTCATTTCGCTCGCCCGCGTTCAGAAGGCGCGCGGCCAGATGAAGAGAGCGAAAAGCACGATGCGTATGGTTCAGAGCAGAATGAACGAACTTACCGACTACGAAAGAAGAGAGTTCGAGGAATTGATGAGAAGTGTTAAGTAGTCTTCTAATCGCGACCGCTTTTCAAATCGGGCCTTTTTATGAACAGAGGCCCGATTATTTCGCGTTGAGGCCGATTGTTTCGCATGAGGCTGAAACGACGGATGTTCTTTGGCCGGTTTTCACCTCTCATCGCGACTGGTGGAGATTCTGCTACATCGTCAATTATCAGAATTACGGTGTCGATGACGGGTATCAGTTTTCTGTTTTACCGATTTGGTTTAACGGCGAAGATAAAAATAAGGGTGCGTATGCCGGGCTTTTCCCGATAACGGGTTATCATCCCCATATTCTTATGCTCCATGACTGGGAGTTCGCGATGTGGCCGGTCTGGATGCGTTATAAAATGCCGCGCGGCCGCGATTGGCTTGAGACGAATTCCGTTCTTTTTCCGTTCATCAGCTGGCGCAGTGACGGAGCATGGAGCGTTTGGCCGTTCTACGGCGTCAATTATCAGCGAGAGAGTGACCACCGCTACGCGTTTTGGCCGTTGGTGACATGGGCGTCGTATCGTGCCGACCGCGATACAGCCGGAGCCGGATACTCATGGATGGTGTGGCCGTTGTACGGTAAGGTCAGGCGGGAGCGCGAAAGGCAGACGATGTATCTCCCTCCGTTCTTCTCATGGACGGAAATCATTACGGACGGTAAAGGCAGGAGGGGTGAGATGCGCAGCTTCCCGTTCGTCAGACTTCGCTGTCCTTGGCCATTTCTGGAATTAGAGGATATGCCTCGGCGTATTCGCATTTCCTTTTGGCCGTTTTATGAGTCTGTTGAAAATTACAGTTACAAGGACGGTTCTCGCGTGAGCGGAGTAAAGAGATTCGGCTGGAAGCTTGTTGAAATATACGATGATGAGACGCGCGTTTTTCCGTTCTGGACCTCGTCGGAAGATTTCACCCGCGTTTGGCCGTTCTGGGAGAGCGAAGAAGACGGCGAAATAACGCGTTCCAAATTCTTTTCGCTGATGCCCATACGCTGGGATCCGGCAGTTGAAAGAAATTGGTCGAAGTTCTGGACCTTATATGAGAATGAATCGTGTCCCGTTTATACGGATCATTCTCTTTTCTGGGGGCTTATCCGCTGGAGGACGAACAAATGACGCTCGAGCGCCTAAGAGTCTGGCTTAAAGCTTTAAGAGTCAACCAGTGGACTAAAAACGGTATCGTTTTTCTTGCCTGGTTCTTTGCATTCGCCGACGACTCTCAGGCTGCGCTGGCGCGCGGGTACAGGCCGTTCCTTCTCGTTTCGGCGATGGCCGTTTCGTTCTCCCTGATATCGAGCGCGTTTTATCTCCTCAATGACATTTCGGATTATAACGCCGACCGGCTTCATCCCGTTAAACGCCTCCGTCCGATCGCGGCCGATCTCATTTCCAAGATTGACGCGGTAAGGGTCGCGCTCGCGTTGTACGCGTGTTCGCTCGCGTTCCCGGCGTATCTCGTTTTTCGTCATTCCGACCGCACGTGGGGATTTGCTGTCATTTTGATTTATACCGTGATGCAAAGCCTTTATTCCGGTTTCCTGAAGCGTATCCCGTATGTTGACGTCGCCGTTATCGCCGCCGGATTCGTGCTTCGCGCTGTCGCGGGAGCGGCGGCCATGGATGTAAGAATTTCACCGTGGCTGCTCGGGTGCGCGTTTTCGATTTCCATGTTTCTCGCGCTCTGCAAGCGGCGTCACGAGAAGGCGATCGCGTGCGAATCGCGCGCCGCGCTAAGCAACTATCATCCAGTCGTTCTCGACACACTGATTTTCACTTCCGCTCTCGCGACGCTCGGAGTTTATCTCTGGTACACGCTCGCCGCCGACACCGTCGCCAGATTCGGAACCCGCGCGCTTTCGGCAACGGCTCTCTTCGTCGCGCTGGGGATTATCCGTTATCTCTATCTCCTTTTCCGCAAAGAGGATGTCGGGCGGCCCGAGCGCATTCTTCTGACAGATAAGATCACATGGCTTGTTCTGTTAGGATACGGCGTCAGCGCGGTTCTCGCAGTCTGGAGCGGAAGATGAATTTTCTCGAACAGCTCGCCGCCCGCCGTCGCTTCGGAATGAGGCCCGGACTTTCAACCATCCGCGCCGTCTGCCGTTCGCTCGGCGATCCGCAGGAGCGGATCAGGGCGGTTCACATAGCGGGAACGAACGGGAAGGGAGCCGTTGCGGCGCTTTTGGACGCTTCGCTCCGGTCCGCCGGACTGAAGGTAGGCCGCTATACCTCGCCTCATTTGGTAAGACTCAACGAGCGCTTTTTTCTGAATGGGTCGCCAGTTGAAGACGACAAGCTCGAGGAAATTTCGCTGCGCGTGGAGAAGGCCGTTTCGTCTACGGGTGACGCCGGAGAAGGAACCACTTTTTTCGAGGCGTTGACGGCCGTGGCGTTTTCGCTTTATGCTGAAAGCGGCGTCGACGCGGCGGTTCTGGAAACGGGCCTCGGCGGGCGTCTCGACGCGACGAATATCTGTAACCCAGCACTCACGGTTATAACGCGTATAGGGCTTGATCACTGTGATTGGCTCGGAGATACCGTTGAAAAAATCGCTGTTGAAAAGGCCGGAATAATCAAATGCGGCGTGCCTGTCGTGCTTGGCGAAAATCTCCCCGAAGTGCGAGAGATTATCGAAAAACGCGCCAGAGAACTCGAGTCTCCCTTTTATTATGCTCCGGATATGGCGCTTGAACTGGAAATTCCCGCTGGCTATTCGCTCCAAGGCTCCTTCAATCGCGAAAACGCATTGACGGCCATCGCCGCACTGAAGGTAATCCGCGAGAGTAAACTCTTTAATCTACCTCAAGCCGAACGGATAAATGACGGTTTCTCGAATGTCGTCTGGCCCGGACGTTTCCAGAATGTCGGCAATGTGCTTGTCGACGGCGCTCACAATCCTCCCGCCGCGCGCGCGTTGGTCAATGCTCTTAAGGAACTGCCAGAGAAAAAGTATATTCTCGTCGCTGGCTTTTGCGCCGACAAGGATGTCGGTGA
>JAGCJE010000304.1 GCA_017648225.1 Kiritimatiellia bacterium
ACGGCAATCGCGATCGAAGAAGCGAGGGTCACGAGCCCCAGCCCGAGCGCCATCTTCGTTTTAGCGCCCGTCCCCTTCCATTCGCCGAGCATTACGCCTAAAAGCGAAGAGAAAAGAACGCAGCTACCCATAACGACCGCGAACGAAATATACGCCATATCGCCCATTGCAGGCTCGCCTACCTTCTGACAGGCGAACTGCATCGCCCAGATTACGCCGGCGAGCGCGGCGAAAGTCCAGTTAACAGGCTTAAACGAAAGATAATCGCCGAAGGAACGGTTTTTGAAATTCTGCCAGAGACACCACGCGGCGTTTACCGCGAAGCCTCCCCAAAGAACGACAACAAGAACGCTCATACCGACCCACTTTGCATCAGTCCCCATCTCTTTGGCCGCCATTTCCATCGCGCCGCCCGACTGAAGACCGAAGTTCATGCCCGCCGAAGCGATACCGCTAAAGAGCGCGACTATCATGCCCTTTTTGAAATTAAATTCAGCGACTGCTTTCTTTTTAGCCTCCTCATCGAGTTCGCCTTCTTTAAGCTTACCAGCTAAGCCGACAAGAACAATACCCAAGAGAGAGACGATAACGGAAACGAGCGTAACGACCGCAGGCGTATCCTTAACGAGATCGGCGGCCTTACCGGTAACAATCGGCGGAATTAACGTACCCGTCGCTGAGCAAAGCCCGCAACCGATGGCGAGCCCGAGCCCTATACCGAGATAGCGGATCATAAGACCCCATGTTAAGCCGCCGACACCCCAGAGCGCGCCGAAGCCGAAACACGCCGCGAGAGTCTTAGGTTCAGTTTTAGAGATAACACCAAAAAGATCGTTGTTCGTAGTAAGCGCGAGCGCGAGCGGAAAAACGATCAACCCCGCAATCGCATAAACGAACCATCCTGATTCGTACTTCCAACCTTTAACGCCTCTAAAGGGAAGCGCAAAAACCGCCCCCGCCAAACCGCCGAGAGCACATATAAGCGTACCGAGTGTAGTATTCATAATTGAATATATTATACCAAAATAAGCAGAATGTTTTTTATCCTGATGCGATTTTCTTTCATTTTTAATTTCCATTAGACCGAATTTTATTGTCACTCGCGAGGTGTTGCGACAACTTTGAAAAAACGGTCATCAGCTTCGCGCGCGTGCCAAGATTTAAGATCCTTTGAGCCCTTTATGCTGTAATTCCAAAGCGTCGTGTTTTCTGGAGAGGCATTAATTACCGGCGCACCGTTTTTATCCATTTTTATTACCGCCAAAAGATTCGTCTCGTTCGCATTGTCCGGATCGAGCCCTCGCGCATACGACTGAGCGACCGAGTATCCGTTGGCGGAAATATGATCGGCAAGAGCGTTATATGAACCATAGAAATAATCGGCAAAGTAATTGCCGCCCTCCTGAAGAGATAAATACCTATCAAGCCACGAGAACGGAACTATCGGCTCGCTGGTCGTAGTGTAATTATCCTTTTCTCTCTTGGCGTACACCTTGCAACAGAAATATATTCCGTCAACTGACAAATCTTCCCAATACCAGGTTCTATACGAAGAATTGATATAACTCTTACCTTCTTCAGGAACAACCTTAGAAAGATAGCCGTAAAAATTCTCCATTACCGCAATTGGATAATATTCTCCAGGAGAATTTATCTCAACACATATCGCGAATGTCTCGCCAGCAGAAACGGAAATCTCCTTATCAAATGGAATTACCTCATAGCCGGCGTCGGCACAAGTCCCCGACTTCACTAAGGTTTTCGTTCCACTAAGACTCGAATACCAAGATGAAATTGAAGCATTTGTAACAATGTACGCCTTATAAGTCGTTCCCGGCGAAAGTGCGTAAAAACCGAATGCATCAAGCGTTTCATCGGCTTTAGCCTTAAAGAAATTCGCTCCGGCGGCTGCGCTTTGTTCATACCCGTAACTTGTAATATATCCGTAAGGATCATGCTGATATACCCGCGCGTAATCAGTCCCTTTAGACAAGGATGTAAAAACCGCCGAGCCGACCGCTCCTAAAGACGTATCGTAGTATGAAATATAGTTATATCCTTTATCTGTTTTAGACGAATTAGCGCCCCAACTGTTCCGAATTATAAAAGCGCCGTTCCCAGGAGGAGTAATTTTAAAGTTCGACTTATCATAATTATCATCCCACCCGACGATTGAAATGGCATGATTTAATACATATGCGCCTGAAGCATCATAATTCGCTCCATTGTAAAAATATGATGCGCCATTGTGATATTCATCATTATGATAAAATCCCGATGAAACAGGTCCATATTTAAAAACGGCGCTTTTAATCGAATCGAGATCGGGTCGTAACGAAGCTTGAACATTATCTATTTTGCCTAAGCCCGAAAGGAATACAATCTTACGCGGAATGCGCACGCCGCGCTCGCGCCTGCTCTTTCCGATATTAGGATACGGATCAAGCGCTTCGGAAACAGGGGCTTCTTCTCTTAAGAAAACGGCTGACGCCATTTCGTTATTACCGCCTTTGGTGTATCCGAAATCATAGCCGTTTAAGTTAGCTAAATTATTCTCCGACAGATCCGCATCGATACCCTCATCGCGCCTCATCTGATATTCGATTCCAGCCATCGCCGCGAATGTCCAGCACGTACCGTACTTCCCCTGATTGCGCACAGGAGAAAGATAACTCGTACCCGCCCCGTCAATATCGCGAAGATCATACTTCGCTGGAAGGGATATCGCAGCAGCTCTCATCATGCGCACATTCGATGATGCGCTGCTCACCGTATTTGTAAAATGAATCAACGGATTGGGATGTGAACGATAACCCGCTTGAGGCGCATCAGAAGCAAACGTCGGCTCCACGAGCAGTAAACTCACTACAAATGCGCATTTAATGAGAGATGATCGTATCAAAGTTTGTTTCATATTACATTCACATAAAGACATACTTCGCGATGAAAACGAACATAAAGCTTTAATATGATATCATGGCCAAATCCCGCTAGTCAATCATAACATCATCAGTTACACCTTGGGGGATAAGCGATTTGGCGCCCCTCAGCTTTCGTGATCGCGCGTACGCGCTACTAAAAAAAACCTACCGCTCCATTCTGATGCGCTTCAGAATGCGCTCAGATGCGCTTCGTAAGGTGCTGAGATGCGCCTTTTCGCGAACTACGAACAGCATCATTTTACTCGACTAACCACTAACGACTAAAAAAGGCTCGAGTTACCCCGAGCCTTATTAGTTTAACTTTTAAGCTTATTACTGATTATTCAATAACGAGCCTAAAGATTACGGCATCAGAGTTAAGATTATTAATCCTATTAATCTTAGTCGTAACATTCGCGCCTTCCTTAATGTTAAGAACGGCATCGCCGCGCTTAACGATATATTTCGATGCTGCGGGATTCTCGACATTGACCTCAGTAACCTCAATTACAATATCCAAGCTAGCTGCAGTTTCATTGAAGGTAAGCGCATCGTCAAAGTTCTTAACAGCAGTATTGAGAGCCTCGACAGCTTTATCGCCCTTCAATTTTACGCCATTAACCTTAACATCAACGCTCGTAGCAGCCTTAGCTTCAAGCGCTGCGAGCACCTCAGGATTGTACTCAACCTTAAAGTCGGCCTCGCCATCCTTTTCGGGCATTGGAGGCGTCCATTCTGGTTCGAGCGTATAACGAATGACTACAATACCCGAGCCGCCGTTACCACCGTATGTGGCCTCGCGGCTTGAACCACCGCCACCACCGCCCTGGTTAGCAAGACCAGATGTGCCTTGAGGATTGTCGTTATCGCCGCCGTTACCAGCGCCCTCGCCGCCATTACCGCCAGAAGCACCCTGAGTGGAAGCGCCGCCGCCGCCAGAACCATAGACAACGCGAGTGCCAGTAATATCAGAAACTAAGCCTTCGCCGCCCTTACCACCAGACCAATTATCTAATTTATTGCCAGCATCACCGCCCACTTCAATAGCGCCACCACCGCCGCCAGCTGAAGGATAACCATAGTAGTACTCAGAACACCCCTTACCACCAATATTACCGTATGTAACACAGTTGTGGAGATCGGCAACATCAGCAAAGACACCCATCTTCGGAGTTGTAGCCTGAGCTGTCGTATAACCGCCACGGGAGCCGCCGTTCGAACCGCCTACACCGCCGACATTTACCTGAGATGTAGTTATAGCGGCAGTATCTTTAGCTGTAGTGCCCTGATCGCGTCCACCGCCATAAGCAGTAACATAAGTAGTACCGGCTACAGCGAAGGTTGTATTTCCTCCCTTCTTGGACGCACCGTAGAACGTACCAGATTCACCATCAGTCTGATTAGTTCTAGCCTGACCGCCAGCACCGCCGGCACCGAGCTTTACAGTTACTATAGCATCCTTAGTGATATCTACTTCACCAACAACAACGCTGCCACCGCCACCACCTGCACCGCCCGAAGCAGCATCATAATGCGAGTCAGCGCCGCCGCCAGCGCCGCCACCGACAACGAGGAATTGAGCGTTCTTAAGATTCTGAGGAACTGTCCAATTAATCGTTGTAGCATGGTTTGTAAATACAACAGCAACTTCATCGCCCTTTTCACCGAGACCAACGACTTTATAGCCGTTATCCATAGACTCTACAGCGGCTATGTACCAATCGAAATCCTTAGATTTATTAGTATCTCCATCGCTCCAGATATATCCGTCGTTAAGCGTTACGCGAACAGTCTTCTTACCGACATTAACTAAATCATCAGTAAGCTCTTCTACGCTGTATGCGTAAGTATTAACGAGCCCAGAAGTCAATGGAGAGCCTGTATATGCCTTAGAAGAAATCTTGGATTTAACATCAACTTCAGCATCAACGACAATATTGCCTTCAAAATATGCGAAGCGCAATACGATAATGCCAGAGCCACCTGCGCCGCCGGCTTTTTCGTAGCTGCCGCCGCCACCGCCGCCGCCTTGGTTCGCGAGCGCATCGCCGCCATTCTCGTTAGCGTAGCCTGAGCCAGCACCGACACCGCCCTTACCGATTTCAGCGCCACCAGCGACAGACTTACCTAAGCCACTAGCGCCACCAGAGCCATAAACCTTACTTTCGCCTGTAATATCAGATTTATAACCGGCTCCACCAGCACTACCAGAACCAGAACCGGTAGCACGAAAGCCTTCGGACATAGCGCCACCGCCACCTCCGCCAGGAGCGCCAGAATCGGTCTGATAACCGTCAGTACCCTTGTTTCTCATACAGTGAACATTAGATACATCAGCGCCAGCACCGACATATTCGACATTTGCTAACGCTGTTGCCGTTATAGAAGCTGTAGAACCCTCGTATCTACCTCTTGAACCGGAGTTAGATCCGCCGATAGCAACGCCAGTAGAACTCTTACCGCCATCACCACCACCGCCGTACGCGGTAATATAAGTAATATCGCCGACCTTGAAATAGCTGTTGCCGCCATTTGCACCTACTAAGCCATCGGTAGTAGTACCGCTCGTAGCAATACCACCTTCACCGCCTTCGCCGACATTAATCGTCATAGACGCGCCATAGGCGATATTATTAACAAAGCCCGTAACTACCGCGCCGCCACCGCCGCCGGAGCCGCCTTGATTAAGCTTAGTTTCAGTTCCCTTATAGTGGCCGCCGCCACCACCGCCGCCGCCGACAACGAGAAATTCAACGTTCTTCGCGCCCTTCGGCATTGTCCACGCGTAATTATTAGCGTTTGTAAAGACAACTGCTACCTGATCTTTAAGTTCACCAAGTTCAGTAACAATATAGCCGACCGCAGGATCAATCTCGAGCTTAGGCTCTACAGGGTCGGGCTCAGGGTCGGGTTCAGGATCTGGCACTGGATCGGGTTCAACAACAACCGCTTTAATCTCGAACTGAACAGTAGCGGTAAGGCCAGTATAATTCTTAGTATCAGCTACCGTATAAGTAATCGCATACGTTCCAACTTCAGTCGGGAGCTCTGTCATCGAAGCTGTAACCGTACCGAATTTAGCGACACCCGCCGTTAAAACGCCAGCTGTCTCGCCTTGATTCCACTCTGTCAAAGAGATCGAAGGCTCTATCGTCCACTCGTTCGTCGCCTTAGCGATTACCCAAGTAATCGACTTATCAGCGGTCGTGTCGTCGCTCCACTTATACCCTTCAGCGAGCGTAGCTAAAGCGGTATACTCGCCCGCGTCAGTCGCCATATTACCAGTAAGCATATAACCAGTCGACGCGACAACACCCGTTAACTCCGAGCCAGTGTAGACGAGACCTGTCTGAGCGACAGGCGCGTCAACAGCTGTTAATACAGGCTCCTCAACTATCTCACCCGCTTCAACGGTAAGAACGAGCTTATTATCATCAACAACCGCTACCGTTCCCTTAGCTCCCGCGGCGCATGTAAGCTCAACCTTAGCATAATTAGCTAAATAATCAGACGCTGTAGCTAAAAGAACTGTTTTTTTAGCGCCTTCAGCTGGAACTCCGAGCGCCGTCGCGTCAATTACGAGCTTAGCGTCATACCAGAAGTATACAGAGCAATCCCCGCCCGTAGCTCTAATAGGAGCGGTGCTCTCCCAACCTGAGGCCGGAACGATAAAGCGAACGGTACAGCGCAATTTATCTGTAGCGTCCTTTTCTAAGCCGAACATGCAACGGCCTTCAGACTTGCTCGAAACAATACCAGCCGACGCTCCTCTAAACTCAAGTGTAGCGCTAGCGTTTTCACCTGTGCCGAATCCATACGCCAGATAGTCACTAGGATTAGCCCTATCTTTAACAGTAAGCGCAGCGTTGTCGATTACGAGCGTCATATTAGGCGCATCGAACTTAGCGTATTTAACCGAGTAATTCTTATTGAGCGTACAAGTAAACGCATTTGCGAGCGTCGCGGGGAAGTCCGCCGTCGCGTATGTTCCATTATTAGGAATTCCGTAATTCGCGCTCGCAGACGCTGTCCAGTTAGTCGTATACGCCCAAGGTCCAGTGTAACCGCGCCAAGTATAAGTTGAAGAAGCCGTATCCGCTGAACCATAAACTGTAGGATCGATAACCGTATCACCTGTACTCGGGGGCGTACCCTTAATAATAACGAGATTAATAGCATTCCCCGATTTCCTTACAACACCGTAATGACCGCTAGCACAGTTTACAACAGATGAATTCGCAACTAAGTCAGCTCCATCATTCAATGTTCCAGCCGAAATTAGCTTATACGTTCCGGCGCTCTTACCGCCAGCATTAACCGTAATGGTAGAGCCGGGATTAACCGTAAATGTGCCAGTAATTTTAAGAAGAGGATCAGTAGTAGTTTTATTGAGCACTCCGAGCCCGAACTCCAACCCAAGAGCGCCGGCGACACCGTTTACCTTACCCGAAGTCGTAAACCGCATAAACGCATTGGTAACATAAAGATATTGCGTAGTATCTTTAGATCCGCCTGTAAACCAGCCGAGAGTAGAATATTCTTCTTTATCATCATAAAATACCTCAACTTTGGCATTCTTACAATTATCAGCAGGGAATTTTAAATATGTTTTATTAGGCGACTTAGAAATAAAGCCGCTGATACATAATGTAGATCCGCCCCAAACATCAAAGGAAGCTAAACCATCATAAACAGATTTACTGGTATTATAAGGATCGACAAAATAAAAATGAACACCAGTCCATTCTGATCTTCCCGCGCGATGTTCAAAAATGCAACGCTCGCTAACCGTATGCCCTTCAGATGTGAAATAAAATGGACAATCGTATATACCGACTAAACCATTAGGAGAGCGTTTCGAAGCATCACAAACAATCATACCGGTCCTGAACGCCATATCCCCGGTACAATTTCGCGAATAAGTTCCTAAAGCTTGTGTTTCTGTCGCATTCGGCTGAATAAAGATTCTATTATTATATGATATGGGCGAAAACCCATCTTTGCACACCGAAGATTGATTAAGGTTTTTATACCAACGATAGTACGAATTGAATGAGCCGAAACCGCGGAAATAATAATCGGTATATACGAACTCGTCAACTTCGACCTCGGGCTCTTCAACTTCAGGCGGCTGAGGAGCGTTGGGATCGGGATTAACCGCCGCGGTCTCAGGCTCTTCAAGCATAATTGAAATATAGTTATCAATTAACGCCTTTGCATTCGCTGCGCTTACATTC
>JAGCJE010000305.1 GCA_017648225.1 Kiritimatiellia bacterium
ATAATTAAGCCATTAGGAGAGTCATCTATTGAGCCGCAACCCCCATTTTCTGGATCAACCAAAATAGGGCTTATAAATGAAGATGAATTACTATTTGATATAGGACATCCTCCTGCGCTAGAGCCGATCTCACTGGTAAAAGCAGTCTGCCGACCTCCTCCACCTCCATACGCAACAATCCAATCACTTTCTGAAACTGTGACTTTAGAGGTTCCGCCTTGCTCACTAGCAGCTCCGCTCTTTGAATTACTCCCTTCACCGCCTTTACCAACAAAAATTTCCAATACAGTAGCCCTTGAAACCGCCGTCAATATTCCAGTGACTACTCCACCGCCACCACCGCCAGGACCATAAATTGATTCTGCATTACCACCTGCACCACCACCGCCAACGACAAGGAATTCGACATTCTTAAGGTTTGCGGGAACAGTCCAAGTAGCTGTTCTAAGATGGTTCGTATAAACCATCGCTACTTCATTGTTCGGAAGACCAGTAACCTTGTAGCCGACACTTACAGGCTCAGCTACATCATCAAATGTTTGCAATATTGGTGTTTTAACCAACTCAGCGCTCGCACTCGCCGCGCCTAATACCGCGAACGCGGCGTATACAGCCTTATTCGCCAATGATTTTATCATCTTTTTCATTATTTTTACTTTTCCTTTTATTTTGTTAAGTTCTTAAAAAAATTATAGTACGATCCTAGACGGTTTTACTAAAAAATCGCTATTAGTTGTGACCCTAAATGCGGTTTTTAACCTTTATAGATATCGAAAATGATATCGCAAAAATCCATCACGCCATGAGAAAAAATTCCTCATGAGGGAACGATTTATACCCGAAATAGACTCTTTTAAAACGCGATAGTAGCGGGGAATAAGAGGTTTTGCTCTTAAAGCCCCCCCCCCCCCGCTCAATTTAAATATTTCTGCAAAAAACGAGCATAGAACTACTTTAACAGCAGTTATCGAAGCACATTTAGCAACTTTTTCGCTCATTTTTTAGACAATTTTCTTGATGTAAAATGGCCGATATTTTACCATATTTTTATCGAATGCGATATCCCTAATTTTAATTTTTTTTATCGAGAAAGTTGAGAAGGATGTTGCTCTAGAAATTAGGTCTAGCTATAAAGGGGGACAGGCCCCGTTTATCGGAGTTGCATGATATGTTTTCGAGCACGTTGAACCGCTGCATCGTCAGCGGGATAGACGCCTTCGAGCGGATATTTAATACCGAGATTGCGCCATTTCTCCACGCCGAAATCGTGATAAGGGAGCACCTCTACGCGCTCGACGTTTTTAAGCGTCTTAATAAACTCGCCTGTCTTCTTAAGGTCGTCCTCACCATCGGTCAAGCCTGGAACGATCACGCGCCTAATCCAAGTCGAAACACCCTTTTCCGACAAATAACGGGCGAAATCAAAAATCTGCGAATTATCAGCTCCGGTTACTTCACGGTGAAGTAAAGGATCAAAAGCCTTTATATCCAATAAAACCGTATCTGTCGCGGAGATAAGTCGCTCTATCGCGGAGTCTCCACGCCTGAACGAAGCGCCCGACGTATCAAGGCAAGTCGTCACCCCTTGAGCGTGCGCCAGCTCAAAAAGTTCAGCTACGAATTCGGCTTGCAAGAGCGGCTCTCCACCCGATACCGTTATACCGCCCTTTTCGCCCCAATAATCGCGATAACGCAAAGCGCGCTTCAAAACTTCTTCGGGAGAAAATTCCATCGCAGGCTTTTCGTTCGCCCACGTATCGGGATTATGGCAATATACGCACCGGAGCGGACAGCCGTGCAGAAATACGATAAAGCGTACTCCCGGGCCGTCCGCCGCGCCGAACGATTCAAAAGAATGAATCTTACCCGTCACAGGCTCTTGTGGCAGGTGCGCCTGATCACGTCGAGCTGCTGCTCGCGCGTAAGATCGATGAATTTAACGGCGTAGCCGCTTACACGAATCGTAAAGTTAGCGTATTCGGGCTTTTCGGGATGCTCCATCGCGTCGATAAGCTTCTCCGTACCGAAAACGTTAACGTTAAGATGGTGAGCGCCGCGCGAGAAATAACCGTCCATGATCGATACGAGCGTCGAAACGCGCGTTTCGGGGTCGTTGCCGAGCGCCGAGGGATGAATCGTCTGAGTATTGGAAATACCGTCGAGCGCGTATTCATACGGAAGCTTCGCGACGGAATTGAGCGAGGCGAGAAGCCCGTTCTGCTCGGCGCCGTACGCAGGATTCGCGCCAGGAGCGAGCGGCTCGCCGGCCTTGCGACCGTCGGGCATCGAGCCTGTCGCCTTACCGTAAACGACGTTGGAGGTAATCGTAAGAATCGAGGTCGTCGGCATCGCGTTGCGATAAGTATGATGGCTCTTAATCTTACGCATAAACTCCGTCAAGAGCCACTCACCGATCGCGTCGGCGCGCTCATCGTCGTTACCGTAGCGCGGGAAGTCGCCCTCTGTTTCGTAACCGACCGCGAGCCCCGTCTCATCGCGCACGACGCGCACTTTAGCGTACTTGATGGCCGAAAGAGAGTCGACCGCATGCGAGAATCCGGCGATGCCGGTCGCGAACGAGCGCTTAACGTCAGTATCGATGAGCGCCATCTGAGACGCTTCGTAATTGTAGCGGTCGTGCATAAAGTGGATGATGTTAAGCGTATGGACATAGAGCCCGGCAAGCCAATCCATCATTCGCTCGTATGCGTGCAACACTTCGTTGTAATCAAGAACGTCGCCAGTTATAGGGCGAAACTCGGGGCCGACCTGTACGCGCGTCACTTCATCGACGCCACCGTTGATGGCGTAAAGAAGACACTTCGCGAGATTGGCGCGTGCGCCGAAGAACTGCATCTCCTTGCCGGTTTGAGTCGCCGACACGCAGCAGCAGATGGCGTAGTCGTCGCTCCAGACGCGGCGCATCACCTCGTCGTTCTCGTACTGAACGCTGCTCGAATCGATCGAAACCTTAGCGGCATAATCCTTAAACGCCTTAGGTAAGCGCGGCGAATAAAGGACTGTGAGATTCGGTTCGGGCGAGGGCCCCATCGTTTCGAGCGTATGGAGAATGCGGAAGTCGGTCTTCGTTACCATGCTGCGCCCATCGCCGCACATACCGGCGAGGTTGATCGTCGCCCAGACGGGATCTCCGCTAAAAAGCTCATTGTACGCCGGAATTCGCGCGAACTTAACCATGCGGAACTTCATCACTAGGTGATCAATAAGCTCCTGAGCCTGAACCTCAGTAAGAACGCCGCGCTTAATATCGCGCTCGATATAAATATCGAGGAACGTCGAAATGCGCCCGATCGACATCGCAGCACCGTTCTGAGTCTTAATTGCGGCGAGGTAACCGAAGTACGTCCACTGAACGGCCTCGCGCGCATTCGTCGCGGGACGCGAAATGTCGTAGCCGTACGACAAGGCCATCTCCTTCATGGCCTTAAGAGCGCGAATCTGAGCGGTAACCTCTTCGCGGCCGCGAATTACGTCCTCAGGCATTGAACCAGCACCGACCATCGGCAAATCATGTTCTTTAGCCGCGATAAGGCGGTCGATACCATAGAGAGCCACACGGCGATAATCGCCTACGATTCTCCCGCGACCATACGAGTCGGGGAGCCCCGTAATAATCTTATTTTTACGGGCTATACGCATCTCGGGCGTGTACGCATCGAATACGCCCTGGTTATGAGTCTTATGATACTCTGTGAAAATGCGGTGCAATTCTGGATTAGGCGTATAGCCATAAGTGCGAAGCGCTTCTTCGGCGAGCTTTATGCCGCCGTAGGGCATAAACGCGCGCTTAAGCGGCTTATCAGTCTGAAGGCCGACAACCTTTTCAAGATCCTTGTCGAGATAGCCGGGCGCATGCGAGGTAATCGACGAGACAATATCGGTATCCATGTCGAGGACACCACCCTTCGCACGCTCCTCGTGCTGAAGCTCTTGAAGTTTACCCCAAAGCGCATTCGTCGCCTCTGTAGCATCAGCGAGGAACTCCAGTCCATTCTCATACGGGGTATAGTTAAGACGCACAAAAACGGCCACGTCGATATCTTTTTGCCATTGGCCACCGACGAAACCGTCCCATCCAGGCTCATTGAGTTCTTCTAAGTTCATATCCACAACCTTATTTTGAAGAATAAAGCCCAGGCGAACGACACATTCGAGTTCCCTCGACAGCGGTCCACGTGGTAAACTCCACTTCAGGCACGCGCCTGTAATCGCCAGTCCCGCTTGAGAGATATTATATCATAAAATCCGCCCAGATGGCACCTTGGAATATCCCCACCGAAAACCGCATTGTTCATCGAATTCTCGTTTATTTATTTACTTTAAATTAGCAAGCTCAAATAATACTTGAAAAGTTGATCAAGATATCTGCTGAGCTCTGAAATATTCGATGGTCTTAGACAGTCCTTCCTTCAGCGGAACCTTAGGCTCCCACCCGAGAAGCTCCCCAGCCAACGCAATATCTGGCTTGCGGCGCTTGGGGTCATCGGAAGGCAAGGGCCTGTATACGAGCTTTGATTTCGATTCCGGAATCTGACGAAGGGTTTCTTCGGCGAGTTCTTTTATCGTATATTCTCCGGGATTACCCGTATTGATTACGGGCGCGCCTAAGCCGTGCTTCGCGCAAAACGCGTCTACGGTCTCACGCGGAAGCGACATGTAACGGCGCATCGCCTCTATAAGATCGTCGCAATACTGGAAACTCCTCGTCTGAAAACCGTCACCGAAAAGCGTTATATCCTCGTCGTTGAGAGCCTGCATCACAAAATTTGAAATGACGCGACCGTCCTGCGGGTGCATATTCGGCCCGTAAGTGTTGAATATTCTGACCATCCGAACGTCGACGTTGTATTCGCGGCGGTAATCTGCCGCCAGCGTTTCGGCGCATCTTTTACCCTCGTCGTAACAGGAACGTATGCCGATAGTGTTGACGTTGCCCCAATACGATTCAACCTGAGGATGAACGAGAGGATCGCCGTAAACCTCGCTCGTCGAGGCGTGAAGAACCTTCGCCTTCGTCTTAAGGGCCAGTTCCATGATATTCAGCATCCCGAGAACGCTCGTTTTCATCGTCTCAACGGGATTATGCTGATAATGAACTGGGCTCGCGGGACAGGCGAGGTTGTAAATCTCATCAAACTGGCCCCAGTACGGTTGAATGATATCATGCTGAACAAAGCTGAACCTGCGCGAATCCATCAAATCGCTGATGTTTGATTTCGTTCCGGTGAAAAGATTGTCTACGGCGGTAACCTCATAACCGTCCGTCAGGAGTCTGCGGCAGAGATGACTTCCGAGAAATCCGGCTCCGCCAGTGACCAGCGCTTTCTTGGGCAATTGGATTTTCATAATTTCTTCGATTTGATTAAGATTCGTCGAATTCTGGCGAATCGGACGCTATTCAGAAACGGCATCGAGATCGTCCCAGTTTATTTCGCCTTCAAAAACTTTTTTGACAGGCCCCGTCAAAGTCACCGATGAAAAAGTATCTCCGTTGAAAACTCCATCGACAACAAGGTTGTATCCGTGCAGGGTTTTGACGCTGACGGGAAAGTTAAGACCGTAATCCTTAACGCCGATCACCGCCGCTGACACCGAACCTGTTCCGCAGGCGCCGGTCTCGGATTCAACGCCGCGCTCGTAAGTTCTTATATGGACGACGTTCGGCTTTTTATACTTCACGAAATCGACGTTCGTCCCCGCAGGAGCGAAAGCCTCGCTCATACGGATCTCACGACCGTCCTTCTCTACGTCCACCGCCGCGAGATTCTCGACGGGAACTATCTTATGGGGAACTCCGACCACAACGAAATCATCGGAAAAGCCTACTGGATTAGGCATGACGATTTTAACGAGATTGTCTGCGACAACCTCGGCCTCGATTTCACCCGCTGCGGTTTCAAAACGCATTTTTCTTCCGCGCACAGCGCCGATTTCTACGGCGAACGCCGCAATACAGCGCGCGCCGTTTCCGCAAAGCTCGGCCTCGGTTCCGTCGGGATTGAAAAACACCATTTTAAAATCGCAGATGAGCGACTTTTGAAGTATGATCACGCCTTCACAGCCCACTCCGACACGCCTTGTCGCCATCATCGCGATACGCCGGTGATCATGAACGGGAAAGTTCGCGTCACGGTCGTCGACGAGAATGAAATCATTCCCGGCTCCGTGCATTTTGGTGAATTTGACGATATTCATCATTACGTTCCTCAAACGCAGACTAAAGATTTTTCAAAAGAATATCCATCCAGTTCGATTTAGACTGCGGAAGCTCCTCGCCTTTTTTCATCTCCACCAGGTCGGCGAGAACATTATACGCCTCCTTGAGAACGACGTCATCCTTGTTTTTACGTTTGGAAACGGACATGATCAACTCTTCGTCTTCTTTCTCCTTATCCACCAGACGGTCGTTTTTCATCATCTCTTTACGTTTGTTCCGCTCGAGAGAAACCTGTTTACGGTTGAAAAGTTTTTCAGCCATTTCAACCTTTCGCATATGTTTCTTAAATGCGGGATCTTCCGCCGTACGCAACATGGATTTTTCACGCAACCGCTTAACATACCCGTTAAGGTTCCAGACTCGGCGCATATTGACCAGATCCAGCTTTGTAAAAGGCAATGCATTTGGCAGTTTATCCTCTCCGATGTCGAGATGGTCGAGAATCGAGGGAAGATGAATATCTGATTTAACGCCCCTGACCTGCGTCGAATTGCCGTTGATACGATAAAACCTGGCCGTCGTAATCTTAACGCAACCGAACTTTTCGGTATCTCCCTTGCGTCCAAGTTCCATCAACGTCTGAACGGTCCCCTTTCCGTGGGTGCGCACGTCGCCGAGAACCACGGCCCGTCCCGAATCCTTCAGAAATCCCGCAACAATTTCGGAAGCCGATGCGCTGCCGCGGTCGATGAGAACGACGACGGGCTTTTTGAACGCGATTGGATTTCCCGGGGGGATGTCAAGCGGTATAGAGGTATGCTTATCCTTTATCACGACGACGGTAGTGGCGGGCGAAAAGAGCGCGGAAAGGAGGACCGCCTCCTTAAGGCTGCCGCCGCCGTTGCCGCGCATATCGAGAACAAGCCCCTCGACGTCTTCGGAATTTAAATCCGCGAGATATTTGGCTACATCGTACGCGCAGCTCAAAAACCCCGGGTCGTCGGGACTCTTATCCATCGTGCCGTAAAAACTCGGAAGATGGACGTAGCCGAGGTTCATATTTCGGGAATCGACCGAAACGCGCTCCACATGTCCGGTAGCCGCCTGTTCATCGAGTTTGATTTCATCGCGCACAAGCTCGATTTTCTTGCGCGTGGCACCAGACGGATCGCTTCTGGGGATTATCTCAAGCGTAACGCGCGACCCCTTTTTACCTCGGATTTTTCGAATCGTCTTGTTCATAGGATGCCACATAATGTCTTCCCATTCGCCATCTCCCTGTTTAACGGCGACTATCTTATCTCCCTTTTTGATACGGCCGTCGACATCCATCGGACCGCCGGGCATGACTTCCGAAATCTTCAACGCTCCATCGTCCATCTGAAGAACGGCTCCGACTCCGCAGAGCGTGAGATTCATATCCATCTGGAAATCCTCTTCCGACATGGGAGAAAGATAGTCGGTATGCGGATCGTAGGCTCTGCAGACGGCGGAAAGATAATACTGCAGAACGCTCTCCTCATCCGGCTCGGTCATCACGCGGAAATACTGAAGATACTTCTTCATCAGAGAATCTCCCACCGGAAGGACAGGCTCCTTGTAATCATCGCCGTCCTTTTTTTCATCCTCCGGTTTCTCCGGTTCGGTTTTCCCTTTCTGAGCCTTTTCCTCCTCGTCCAATTCTCTCGAAAGAGTCATTGCGAGATATTCGTTTTTAAGACGCTTGCGCCAAATTTCCTCCGCTTCCTCGCGCGTGGCCGGCCACTCCGCCTCCTTGCGGTTCATCGAATAATATTCGTCGACGGAGAAATCCCAATTCGCTTTCGCGATGAAATTGGTCGCGAAAGCGATTCTTTCGGCAAGACGTTTGGAATACAGAGAATGAACCTTGTACCCGAAACTTACATCGCCCGCCTTGATTTCGTCGTCTACTGTGAATTCGTGCGCGGTGAGTTCTTCAAGGTCGGATTTCAGAAAAATCGACCTATCCACATCGTAATAAGTTACAATATTCGTCCACGCAATCTGTGAAATCCTGTCGTCGAACGGCTGATTCAAAACATGATGGCGCGGCAACATAACCGCTATCCGACGGCCTATCTCTCCGTAATGAGGCTTCGGCTTAAGCCCGTCGGCGGCGACTACGCCCGACACCAGCGCCAAAACAGCCGAAACTGCGATATTGATTTTTTTCATATGTTGTTCTCCATAAGACTTACCAGACGATCAAGTTCATCCTGCGCGATGACGACTCTCTCGGTCGCGAAACTTTTTTTGATTTCTTCGGAATTCAAAACCACAACGCCGTTCAGCTCCGCGATGCGTGAAACGAACGAATCGGACGCGAAAACGAGAAGCGGAGTCACCGAGCCGCACCAGCCGGCCTTCTCAAGCTCGCTCTTCACGGCGGCCGCCTCGCGCTGGACCTGGACAAGCGGAGGTCGAGACGGTTTTGATCCGTTGACCAGAATGCGCCCGTCTTCTATAGTGACAAGGCCGTTCCAGAATTTCGTTTCGACGGCGAAGACCCCGGCCGGTCCGACGACGACATGATCCACATGGTATGGACCTGCGGCGAAATCGTTGAACACGTGATATCTGTCGGAAAGATCCGAAAGAAGATTCGATACGCGCTCCTCGCCCCTGGCGCCGACAAAGTGGCGCTCGATGCGCTTTACGCCGCCGATCATAAAAGAGCAGCCTGCGCAAAGAGACGCGGCTAGAATTACAATCCCCGTCACCGGATAGCCCAAAACCGCAGCCGCCGTCGCAAGTCCCGCGGTAAAGAGCGCTACAAAAACAGGCGTAAGCCCGATTATCGTTCCTTTTACTCGGGCCCACTCGCCCGCCATGCCGTGTATTTTAGCCATTCGATGACTCCTTGCAAACTTTTTCAAAACCCGCGCGCTCAAGCGCTGTGGCTATGGAATCGACATCAAAGGCGCAGGACTTCTCAAGAGAAGCTATATCGCCGTGCGGAACAAACCTGTCTGGCCATCCGAACCTGTAGTCGGATCCTATCATCTCGCCGATGCCGCAGGCGACCGAACCGTTCTCTATCGACGCGATCTTGAGCCCGGCCTTTCTGAAAGATTCCGTCTTTTCGAAATCGAAAGGCTTTATGTAACGGGCCTGAACGACCTCGGCCGAAAACATCTCGCCGAGAATTTTGGCCTTGGGATATTGATCGCCCGCAGCCACTATGCATAGCGAGGCGTTTTTACGTTCAGGCGCAAGTTCTATTCTCTCGGGCGCAACGCCGCGCGGATAACGGATAAGCGTCGGACCGCCGCGCTCCAAAGCTTCATCAAGAAGGGACTCCATATCCTCAGCGTCACGCGGCTGGCAAATGACGAGATTCGGAACAGCGCGGAGCATCGCCATATCGTAAAGGCCCTGATGGGTAACTCCGTCTGAGCCGACCGCTCCAGCCCGGTCAACGCAGAATATAACCGGGAGTTTAGCAATCGCCACATCGTGCATCACATGATCGATGGCCCGCTGCAGAAACGTCGAATACACCGCGACGACGGGACGCATGCCTCCAGCGGCGAGACCGGCCGCGAATGAAACCATATGACCTTCGGCTATGCCGACGTCGAAAAACCTCGTTTTAAACTTCGCGGCGAATTCACCGAGCCCCGTCCCGTCTGTCATGCCGGCGGTAAGGGCGACGATTCTAGAGTCTTTTTCGGCGCGTCTTACAAGTGCGGAGCCGAACACGTCGCTCCAGGTCCTCTTCTTTTCCGCATCTGGCTTCTCCGCCGCGCAGTCGCAGGATTTCGGATCGAACGGCCCCACGCCGTGCCACGCCGTCGGAGAATCTTCTGCGGGCCTAAAACCCTTGCCCTTCTTTGTGACGACATGAACGATGACGCTGCGCTTATCCTCCTTGGCGACCGTAAAAGCGGCCTTGAGAGCCTTTAAATCATGCCCGTTCACAGGGCCGATATATCTCAGGCCGAACTGCTCGAAATAACGGTTCCCCAGAAAGAGTGACTTAAGACGGCTTTCAAAACTGTGGTAAAGGCGTCTTAGGAAGGTAAGCCTCATCGCGTGACCCGCCCTTTCGGCCGCGGCTTTCATGCGGTTGTACTTCACGCCGGAAATGAGGCGGCCCAGGAAACGGGAAAAACTCCCCGTAGGCTTTGAAATGCTCATCCCGTTGTCGTTCAGAACGAGAATCACCTTGTCCGTCGCGCAGATGCAGTTGTTGAGAGCTTCAAAACTCGTTCCGTTCACTATCGAAGCGTCGCCGACGACGGCGACCACGTTTTCGGCCGATCCGCGCAGATCGCGTGCAGCCGCGTATCCCTCGGCCACTGAAAGCGCGACTCCCGCGTGCCCGGCGACGGCGGCGTCGCAGGGCGACTCTGACGGATTAGGAAAGCCGGAAAGCCCCCCGAAACGCCTGAGAGAGGAAAACGATTCGTCGCGTCCCGTAAGAATCTTCCATGCATAGGCCTGATGCCCCACGTCCCATACGATGCGATCTACGGCAGGATCGAAAACTTCAGCCAACGCCATCGATATCTCGACCGCACCCAAAGACGAGGCGAGATGGCCGCCGTTTCTAGAAACGGTTTCAATTATTCTGGAACGCAGTTCGGCTGCCGTCATTTAACCGGAGCCTCCCGTGAAGAATTGCCGTCGTCGCGCTTCAAAAGAAGAAGCGATGTGGAATTCTGACCAAAGCCGTCGATTTGACCAGCGTATGAATAACGGGACTTAACGATATTCCAGAACTCGATCTGCTCATCGGCAGGTCGCTCGCCGCAGACCGGAGGATCAATCGCAAAAGTATAGCCGGAAAGCGCCGCGACAGGGCAGTCGGCATTCTGGAGAAGATCGCGCCATTCATCGTCGCTCAACATGCTGAACGGCCCCATTTCCAGACCGTCCGGAACTCTGCGGCCCGTTTCTATAGCCAAATAGAGATCCTGGGTAAGAAGAGTCTTTCCGCCAGGATCCAGCCGCTCTATCTCGCGGGCCGCGTCGCGCAGGAGAGCCATCTCGCAGTCTTTTTTCCTCAGCGTCCAGAACCGGTCCTGACCGTCGGTCATCCACTCTTCCAGAAGAGGAGAACCGAACGACACAGCGAAGGAAAGACCGATCGTAAGCCAAAGCGCTTTCACATGCGAAGAGAAAACGTCGCCGTACTGGAAAGCGACGACGCAGACTACGGTCAGAAGCCCCATAAG
>JAGCJE010000043.1 GCA_017648225.1 Kiritimatiellia bacterium
AAGTCGGCGGATGTGATATACTATCCCGCAACTTGACAAAAATTGTCTAAATGTCAAACTGACACAAAAAAAGGAAGTTGTCAAAATGAAAAAGCTCTTAGTTGCTACTATATGTGCTACTGCGATCAGCTCTGCTTTTGCTGCTGGATTCGGTCTTTACGAATCGTCCGCCCGCGGCGTCGGTATGGGTAACGGTCTTGTCGGTTCTACGAAGGATGCTTCGGCCAACTACTACAACCCCGCTAACTTAACCGAGTGCACGAACGTCCAGGTTATGGTCGGTATGTCGCTCATTAATCCTTTCTGCGACGTTAAGGTTGACGGTAAGTATCAGTCTAAAATGAACCCCGGTTGGTTCCCGCCTCCTCACGCGTATATCGCGGCTCCCGTCTGGGGGGACAAGCTCTTTTTGGGCTTTGGTGCCTATTGTGAATACGGTCTCGGCACTAAGTACGACAACAACTGGGACCTTCAGCACGATACTACCGAGACGACGATTGAGCAGTTCACGTTCAATCCTAACATCGCTTATAAGATTACGAAGGATTGGTCGGTTGCTTTCGGTGCCCGTATGAGCTATATTACGTTTGAGAATTACAAGAATCCTATGGTCGGAAACGCCGCGATGCTTAGGACTCACCTCGAGGGTGATGATTTCAATTGCGGGTATGTGCTTGCTACGCAGTATAAAGTCAATGATGATTTGAGTCTCGGTTTGGTATATCGTTCTCGTATTAATCATCGTTTGAGAGGCGATTTTGACGCGTCTGGTGCGTTAGCCGCTGCGGGTCAGGCTAAGTCCGGTGATGCCAGTGCAAAGGTTGTTCTTCCCGCCTCTATTACTTTTGGCGCTAACTACGACTTCACCGAGAACTTCCGCGGTGGTGCGTCGCTCACTTGGACCGAATGGAGCACTATTAATCATATCGACTTCAACATTCCGTCTCCGCTGACGCAAAACCTCAACTGGCACGATGCGTGGCGTCTCGGCTTCGGTTTTGAATATGATTTCACCAAGAACTTCTGCGGCCGTATCGGTTACTCATACGACTGGGATCCTTCGGCAGAGGCCCACGGTACGACCATGCTTCCTCCTGGTGACCGTCATATCGTCGGCTTCGGCGTAGGCTACAAGTTCCTCGACAATTGGCGCATCGACCTCGGTTACAACTTCATCATCATGGAGTCTGAATCGAGAATGATTGAGGGTTCCATGGTTGATCCGCGTTTAAGGAAGATGCAGTGCGACAACTCCTATTCGCACATCGTTTCGGCCTCTGTGTCGTACTCGTTCTAATTTGATATAATATACCGCCTAAAGGAAAGGCGGCCATGGCAAAAGCGATAAACCATAAAGAGCGTAAACGCGAAATCCGGGCGACCAGCTTAAAGCTGTTCGCCCGCCATGGCTTTAACGCGGTCAACTTCGGCATGATCGCCAGCGAGTGCGGAGTTGCGCGTACGCTCTTATATACGTATTTCAAGGATAAGCGCACGATATTCAATGAGGCGATCAACGAGGCGACATCGTCCATCGCCGATAAATATCACGAGGTTATGCGCTCGGGTCAGACCGCCGGGGCTAAATTGCGTCAGCTTTGCACGGCGGTATTTGCGCTTCTTTATGATAATCGCGATTTTCTTTGTGTCATAGTTGATTTCTTAAGCGAGTATCAACGCAAGGGTAAGGTTCCGATCGAGAATATCATGCGCCATACCGTCGGTATGAGACGCATAATTCATTCGTTGGTCGTTGAGGGTAGGCATAAAGGAGAATTTGATACTGCTCTTAACATTAATTCCGCGACTTCGCTCGTTTATTCTCTTTTTGAAGCGGCGATTTTGAGAATTACGATTTCCGGCGGCGCTAAGATTTCGGATTCGATAGATTCGCTTGATACGCTTCTTTTGACTTTTAAGGCCAGGGCAAACTGAAAAGGATTTAAGGCGTGAACGTCTGGATTGTAAATCCTTTCGACAATCTGCCTTTGGAGGGGTATCGCCCGATGCGCTTTTGGCTTATGTCCGAGGCGTTTCGCGAGGCGGGGCACAATGTCGTTTATTGGACGAGCGATTTTTCCCATGTGAATAAAAAAAAGCGGGTTTTGGATTCTGACGTTGAAGCGCCGTTCGATATTGAGATTCTGGAAACGGAGCCGTATTTTAAGAATGTCTCTTTAAGACGCTTAAAGTCCCACCGCAAACTTGCCAAAACGTTTTTAGAAGTAGCCCGTGAGGCGATTCGAAATGGTCGCTATAAAGCGCCTGATCTTATAATCGCGAGCTCTCCGCCTTTAGGGCTGGTCGACGCGTCTCATACGATAGCCTCTGAAGCAGGGGCCAGGGTTATTGTCGATATCATGGACGCATGGCCCGAGACATTCGAGCGTGTGGTGCCGAGATTCCTTCTTTGGCCGCTACGGCGAAAAGCGAGGCGCAATTATTTAAGGGCGGCTGCAATTACCACCGTCGCCGATAATTATGTGGAACTAGCGCGCTCTTACGGATTTTCTAAAGATATCCGCCGCTTCTACCACGGCATAACCAAAGGGGACAGACCCCATTTCCCCTTCCCCTCAAAGGGGACAGTCCCCTTGCGTATAGTCTATGCGGGTAACATGGGCAGAAGCTACGACCTGGTGACTGCCGTCGAGGCTGTCGGGGAGTTAGGCGCTCTGGCTACCTTGGATATTGCGGGTAAGGGGGAGCAGGAAGATGCTCTTAAAGAGCTTGTCCAAAGAAAGGGCATAAAGGGCGTTAAGTTTCACGGGTATCTTAGCGAATCCGAGCTGGGGGAACTTTTAAAGACGAGCGATGTCGGCCTTATTCCGATGGATCCGTCGAGTTGCGTCGGGATACCCTACAAATTAGCGGACTATGCAAAGAGTTCTCTCGCTATTGTCAGTTCGCTGGGTGGTGAGAGCGCTCGTCTTTTAAATGAATATGGCGCCGGGGTGTCATATTCGTTCGGTAAGAGTGCTTCGCTGGTTCAGGCCGTAAAATCTCTTCTTCCCCGCCTTGCCGAAATGCGTAAAGCCTCATCGCGAATGCTTGACGAGCAGTTTGACGCTTCTAAAATCTATGACTCGTATGTTGATTTCGCGATTCGTATTTTTTGAAATAAGTCGCACTAAAAATTGCATTCCTTAGAA
>JAGCJE010000306.1 GCA_017648225.1 Kiritimatiellia bacterium
AAAGATTTGATACAATCTACGGCAAGAGCAGAGGTGCTCTCTAACGAAGATTGGATAACTTTAGTGAAAGGACTGATAAATGAAAACGCCTGAAGAATTGCTTAAGGACAACGGTTTTGTTCTCGCCGAAGAGATAAACCGTCAGGCTATGCTCACTTCGCTTCTCTCCGAAATGGAGAAGGGCCTTAAGGGTGAAAAATCTTCATTGATGATGATTCCGACCTATGTCGGCGTCAACGGCAAGATTCCCGAAGGTGCGAAGGCTATTGTTCTTGACGCCGGCGGCACGAACTTCCGCGGCGGCATCGTAACCATTCCTCCGGCCGTCGAAGACAAATGCAATCAGCCCATGCCCGGAACGAAAGGCGAGGTTGACGTTGAATCCTTCTACAACGCTTTCGCCTCCGAGGTGAAGCGTCTCGACGGAAAGGCCACGGTCGAGAAGATCGGCTGGTGTTTCTCGTATCCCGCCGAAGCGACGAGCGATCTTGACGCGAGGCTCGTGCGCTGGACTAAGAACATCGAAGCTCCCGGAGTCGTAGGCCAGTATGTCGGCAAGGAGCTTCTCGCCCGCACGGGCGGAAAGTCCATCGCCGTCGTCAACGACACCGTCGCCACGCTTCTCGCGGCGAAGGCCACCGAAGGCGATAAGACATATTCTTCGTACATCGGCTTTATTCTCGGCACCGGAACGAACACCGCGTACGTCGAGAAGAACAGGAACATCGCGAAGCTTCCCGACGCAGACCCCGAAGGCTCCATGATCATCAACGCGGAATCCGGTTCCTTCGACAAGGCTCCCGACAGCGTCTTCGACAAGGCCGTCGACGCGAAGAGCGGAAATCCCGGCTTCGGACTTTTCGAGAAGAAGATCGCCGGAGCCTATCTCGGTCAGCTCGGGCTTGAGATCTACAAGGCCGCCGCCAGAGAGGGACTCTTCTCCGCCAAGGCCGCGTCGGCGATTCTCGGTCTCGGCTCTCTCGAGACCATGGATCTCGACAACTTCTGCGCCGCGTTCAAGAAGCCCGGTCGCGACAACGTTCTCGATACGATCTTCGCCGAAAGCGCCGACGCCGATGTCGCGCGCCGCCTCGGTATTCCCGTGTTCGAGCGCGCCGTTGTTCTCACGGCCATCCAGCTCGCCGCGTTCGTCATCAAGTCCGGCGAGGGTACGGACGCGTCCGCGCCCGTCGCGATCAACGCCGACGGCTCCACCTACTACAAGACGCGCGCCGTTCCGTTCGCTGACGATGTCCGCCGCGAACTCGACGAAATGCTCGTCAGGGACCGTAATATCCACTATACGATCACGCCTCAGGTCGATGACGCTCCCATGGTGGGCGCAGGCATCGCGGCTATGCTCTAAACGTTCAACGCTACATGAAAAAACTGATTTTCTGCGCCGTCGCGTCAGCGGCGGCCGTCGCTGGAGCAGTGGAAATCGATGGCTTTGCGGCGACTGTCGGCAATGTGACGATCCTAAAGAGCGACGTTCGCGATGAAATGCTTCGTCGCGGTGTCGCGGACGAGAGTCGTTATGTTGAATTCCGCAACAGACTCATTGAGCGCGAACTCATTCTGAAAGCCGCAGCGAACGCCAAGTTGACGATGCAGGACTGGGTCGTCGAGGATCGTATCCGTACGATCGTCGACGACTCGTTCGGCGGAGACCGCACGAAACTTGAAGCGATGCTGATCGAGCGGAAAATTTCCGAATCGGACTGGCGCAGAAAAATTAAAGAGGATATGGTCGTGGCGGCGATGCGCTGGACCGTGATCGATAAGAATCTGACGGCCTCTCCCGCAGAAATGCGTGAGGAATACGAAAAGAACTCCTCCCGCTATTCGGCGGGCGACAGGGTGAGTGTTTCTGTCATTCTTCTTTCTCCCGAAAACGCCGGCAGGAAAGCGGAGATAACGCGCCTTGTCAAGACGGTCGGATTCAATGAACTAGCTAAAAGATATTCATCGGACAAGCGCGCCAAGGAAGGCGGAGTTTACAGGGATATCGTCCCCGGCGACGAGTTCAGCGAGGTGGTCTGCGAAGAAATCGCCAAGACCCCCAAGGGAGCGATCTCGCAGTGGATTGAAATCGCCGGATGGAATTTTCTTCTGCGTAAAGACGACGAGAAGAAATCGGTAAGGCGGCCTTTCGCTGACGCGTACGCGGATATCGAGGCGAACGTGAAAGCCGCGAAGGCGAAGCGCCTTTACGAGGAATGGATCGAAAGGCTTAAGGCGGAGACTTATATAAAGATACACTAAAAGATTGGATTATACAAAGATGAGAACATTGCCGTTCACCAAGGAAAAACTGGAAGAGATTACGCAGAAGTGGCCTACGCCGTTTCATATCTACGACGCTGCCGCGATACGCCGCAACGCCGAGCGTCTTAAAAAGGCATTCGCCTGGAACGCTGGTTTCCGCGAGTATTTCGCGGTTAAGGCCGCTCCCAATCCGTATCTGATGAAGCTTTTGAAGGAGTTTGATTTCGGTTCCGACTGTTCGTCGATGGCCGAGCTTGAGCTTGCAGAGCGCGTCGGAAATACGGGAGAAGCGATAATGTTCACGTCCAACGACACTCCCGCCGAGGAATTTCGCCGCGCATGGGAGCTCGGCGCGATAATCAATTTTGACGATATAACCCATTGGGATTATTTTCTCTCCTCGTGCGACGGGTTTGAAAATTTCAATTCGGATCTCCCGGGGCGTGTTTTCTGCTGCCGCTACAATCCCGGCCCCCTGAAGGGCGGAAACGCCATCATCGGAAAGCCCGAAGAGGCTAAGTACGGTTTTACACGTGAGCAGCTTTTCGACGGTTACGCGAAGATGAAGGCCGCGGGCGTTACGCGCTTCGGTCTTCACACGATGGTTGCCTCCAACGAGCTCAACGCCGATTACATCATCGATACGGCTAAAATTCTTTTTGAGCTCGCCGGAGAAATTCACGAAAAGGTCGGAATCGATTTCGAATTCATCAACATCGGCGGCGGCATCGGCATCCCCTACAAGCCGGGTGACAAGGCGATGAGCCTTGAAACCGTCGGCGACGGAATCAAACGCGCGTACGAAGAGCTCGTCGACGCGAAGGGGTTGAAGCCGATTAAACTTTATATGGAATGCGGCCGCTCGATAACCGGTCCTTACGGTTATCTCGTATCGCGCGTGCGCCACATAAAGAGTACCTACCGTCTTTACGCCGGTCTCGACGCGTGCATGTCGAATCTGATGCGCCCAGCGCTCTACGGGGCGTACCATGAAATCGTCGTTCCTGGAAAGGGAAATTCCGACGTCACAAAGGTATATGACGTTACCGGGTCTCTTTGCGAAAACAACGACAAGTTCGCGATTCAGCGCGAGCTGCCCGTCCTGGAGCGTGGCGATCTCGTCGTCCTTTGCGACGCGGGCGCCCACGGACACGCGATGGGCTTTCAGTACAACGGTAAGCTCCGCAGCGCAGAACTCCTTCTTGAGGAAGATGGCTCCGTCAGGGAGATCCGCCGCGCCGAGACGCTTGACGATTACTTCGCAACACTCGATTTCGGCGGTTTGTGAGCGCGGAACTTCTCTCCCCCGCCGGTGATTTCGATTCGGCCCTGGCTGCGTTCCGCGCGGGGGCCGATGCGGTTTACTGTTCGCTGGCCGAATTTTCCGCTCGGGCGTTCGCGAAAAATCTTTCGCGCGAGGAACTTAAGAATCTCGTGCGCTATGCGCGTGCAGAGGGTAAGAAGGTTTATGTCGCGTTTAATACCGTGATTGACGAGGGTGATCTTGAGCGTGCCGTCGAACAGCTTTCTGTCATAGCTTCCTGTAGGCCGTCGGCCGTCATCGTTCAGGACCTCGGCGTCGCCAGTATCGCGCGGAAGCATTTCTCCTCGCTCGAGCTTCACGCCTCGACCCAGCTCGTCGCCCATAATCTAGAGGGTGTTCTCGCGCTTGGCGAACTTGGCTTTAAGCGCGTTGTTCTCGCGCGCGAGTTGTCGATTGCTGAAATCTCTTCTATCGCTAAGAGGTGCGGCGATATTGAACTTGAGTGTTTCATTCACGGCGCGTTGTGCTATTCCATATCGGGGCTTTGCCTTTTTTCGGCGATGGAGAAGAACCGCAGCGGCAACCGCGGCAAGTGCGCCTACTGCTGCCGTCTGGCGTACGAATCCGAGGAGGGCGGAAAGTCTCTCGCCTATTCGATGAAGGATTTCCGTCTGGGAGACGACGTCAAAAAGCTTGTCGACGCCTCGGTCGCCTCGCTCAAGATAGAAGGGCGCATGAAATCGCCTCTCTATGTCGCCGTGGCGACCGCTTATTACCGCGCGGTTCTCGACGGCGACAGACCAAAGGCCCGGACCGCTCTTGAAAATCTCGAAACGGTATTTTCCCGCCGTACGACCGACCTGTATTTCAACGGGCCGAACGGCGACGTAATCGACGACACGAGTCTCGGGCATCTCGGCGCGTATGTCGGAAAACTTAAGAGGGTTACCAAAGACCGCGACGGACGCAGCTGGCTCAGATTTCACACTTTGCGCGCGCTTGAGCGTCACGACGGGCTTCAGATACCCGCTCCCGGCGGCGGCAAGCCGCTCGGATTCGGCATAACCGAGATGCGTACCGCCATTTCACGCAGCAATCAGTTCGAGGTTCCTGCCGATTGCGATGTTGAAATACTTCTGCCTGACGACGAGCGGGAGGAGTTTAAGCCTCTCAGATCCGTCAAGGCCGGCGCAAGCATATACTGTTCGATGTCCAACGAGGTGAAGCGTCTTCATCCGATTCCCGGCTTCAGACCCGCCGATTATCCCGGATTCGTCGAGACCGATTTTAAAATCGAAATTTCGCCTCAGGAGATTTCCGTAGCCGCTGACGCCGAAGGCGTAGCCGCGGAGGTGAAAATAAAAGGAGAATTTTCTAAGGCTAAAAATCCTGAGCGTACGTACGAGGCGGTGGAGAAGGCGTTTTCAAAACTCGGCGGAACCGATTACCGTCTAGGAGCGTTGAGCGTCGTCGATCCCGACCGTCTCTTCGCGCCGATGAGTTTCCTGAACGATTTAAGGCGTGATATCGTCGAGGAGCTTGATTATCTTCGCGAGAAGGCCCGCCGGGCCGCTGTCGACGCCGCGCTTGAAGATGATCAGCTCGACGCTGCGAATTTCAGAAGACCGCATCTTTCAAAAACGCTTAAAATCCGTATGGGGCAGAAAGTGCCTGCGGGAGAGTGGGGCGAGGTCGTCATATCCGTAGGCGCATCGGTTACGCCGGACGAAGTGCGCGCGACATATCCTGATATCCCCTCGCCGAGAATCGCGCTTCCTGTATTTACGCCGGAAACGGAGTATCAGAAGCTCCGCGTCGCGGTAAAGAGGTTTGTGCGTGAAGGTTTTGACAAATGGGAAGCGTCGGATCTTGCGACTTTGAAGACGTTGAAGTCTCTCGATGTAGTCGATATTACAGCCGACTGGACGCTTTATGCCTTTAATTCCTCCGCTCTTGCGGAGCTTAAGTCTCTCGGTGTGACGCGCTTCGTCGCGAGCCCCGAGAACAGAAGCGAGAATTTGACTTATCTCGCGGAAAGCGGTTATCCGATCGAGTTTCTCTCCCAACAGTCGACGCCGCTTTTTATTTCACTTACGCCTCCTGCGGCATTGCCGTCTAAGGAAAGCGGCTTTATCTCTTTTAAGAGCGGTTCTCTCTGGATTACGACCCGTCGTCTGCCTCGCGTTTTTAATCCGCCGCGCAGATCGATAATCCGCATCGATTTAAGCTGGAGCAAAGAATGATCAAAAACAAATTGAAGATTTTGGCTAAGGCCGCATGGTTCATTCCCGCTTTTCTTCTTTGGGCCTGTTATCCGCCGGTGGGCGAGAGGACCGATGCCTTTTTCGCTCTCGCGCCGTTGATCTGGTTCGCCAGAAACCGCTCGCCGAGAGAGAGTTTTAAACTTTGGTTCTGGAACGGTTTTTTGTTTTGGGCGGCGACTCTCGCATGGATGCCCGCCATCATTAAAAACAACGGCCCGTGGCCGCTTGTAGCCATGGGCTGGGGCGGGCTCGCGGCTTATTGCGCTTTGTATTTCGGTCTTTTCGGTTATCTGTCGTCGCGGATCTGGCGCAGAGCGGCAGGCTCCTATTGGAAGCGGCTGGCGGCGATATTCATCGCCGAACCTGTTTTGTGGGCTGGCCTTGAACTTGTCCGGTCCAATCTGATGGGTGGCTTTGCGTGGAATCATTTGGGTGTCGCCGCAGTAAAGTCCGGTTTCGGCGCGGGCGCCGCATTGGGTGGCGTTTACGTGTTGAGTATGATGATCGTATTAGTCAACGGTTCGGTCGCTTCCGTTGCGGAGCGGATTTTGACCCCGTGGCTGGCGGCTCGCAAAAAACAGATGCGGCTCGGGGATCAGGCAATCGAGCTCGATGTGAGTAAGACAGCGGTCGACGGAGAAGATGTTGGATTCAACATTCCACGGTGGGCGAGGAGCTTGGAGACCGTTCTTCCTATAGTTCTTGTTTTCTCCTTTCATTATATGGGTAAATCATACGTGCCTGTCTATTCCTTGGAAAATTCACGTATTCTTTCCGTCGGGTTGATTCAACGGAATTTCCCTTGCGTGTTTAAAGAACCCGATGATCGTCCGTGGGAAGCGTACGAGGAACTTTTAACGCGCGTATCGGACAGGTCTCCCGACCTTATAGTGCTTCCGGAAAGCGCTTTTTCGGAATTCGACAGAATCGGAAACACCAATTGCGCGACATGGGCTACCTGGATGATGAAAAAGGCCAACGCAAAGGGAGTTCTCGGAGGAGGAGCTCGAGAAACCGATGTCGCGATGTACAATTCGGCAGCTCTTTATCAATTCGATTCAACCTGCCGTGACAAAGTTTCGCTCCAGGTTTACGACAAGGTTCATCTTGTTCCGTTCGGCGAGTATATTCCGGGAGACGAGCTTGTCCCCGCCCTTAAGAACCTCTCCCCGGTCGGAAGTTGTTCGCGGGGCGAGCCTAAATTGCTGGACTTCAACGGCTTTAAACTCGGTGTCGCGATATGTTTTGAAGATACCGATTCTCAGCTTGTCAGAAAATTCGCGGACATGGGGGCCGATGCGCTTATATTCATAACCAACGACAGCTGGTTCTACGGTTCCGAAGAAACGGAGCAGCACGCGTGGCAGGCGGTCGCGAGAGCCGTGGAGACGGGTCTTCCCGTCATCCGAGTAGGCAATTCTGGTGTTTCAGGCGTCATTTATCCGGACGGCACGAGTCATTGGCTTGAAGGAGATAAAAAGGGCGAATTGCTTATTGATGAGGCGGGGTGCGGATATGCAAAGGTCATGCTGCCGAAAAAGGATTCCATATCCAAGACGCCTTACACGCGATTCGGAGATATTCCGCTGGCCGTTCTGTTTGTATTGGTTTTATCTCCGATATTTTTGAGATTTTCTTTTCATCGTAAAAAATAAACTTTTTTGGTATAATTTTTTACGATGAAAAACCATGAAGGTCAGGTAATATTTCCGCCCCCGGGTAAAACGCCGCGTGAAGACACGGCGGCGGTCATGAAGTTCTATAAGCTTCCTGCGTCGTTCCCGCAGGAGGTTCTCGACGAGGCTAAAAAGGTTTCGCAGCGTCTGGAGAAGCCAGGTAGGCGTCTCGATTTGCGAAAAAAGTTCATTTTCACTTGCGACCCCGTGACGGCCCGCGATTACGACGATGCGATTTCTCTGGAGACCGATCGCGACGGCAATGCCGTTCTCGGAGTCCATATAGCCGACGTGTCGCATTTCGTCCTTCCGGGAAGCGCGATAGACCGTGAGGCCAGGAAGCGCTCCACGAGCGTCTATTTCGCTGACAGAGTGGTTCCGATGCTTCCGAACGAACTTTGCAACGGCGTCTGTTCGCTCGTTCCTAATGAAGACAGGCTCGCCTTTTCCGTTTTCATGACTTTCGATAAGACAGGCGCGATGATAAAGCGTTCGTTCGCAAAGTCCGTCATCCGCTCGAAAGCCCGTTTTACCTACGAGCAGGTTATGCGCGTCATCTCATCGGGCGTAAAGTCGAAAGATAGGAGCGTATGCGCTCAGGCCCGAAAGACGATTCTCGCCGTAAATTCTCTGGCTTCTGTTCTTAGAGCGAAGCGTTTTGCGGCTGGAGCTCTCGACATTGAAATCCCAGAGGCGGAGATAGTCCTCGACGACAACGGCGAAATGACAGGTATCGTTTCGCGTCCATACGATGAATCGCATCAGATGATCGAGGAGTGCATGGTCGCGGCGAACGAGGCGGTGGCGACGGAACTTTGGACGAAGGGGATAAAAATTCTCGCGCGTCTTCATGAGCCTCCGGACGAAGAAAAACTCCTGATGCTTCGCGCGGATATGCGCTCTTTAGGTGTCAAGATGGGCAACATAGCGAATCAAAAGGTTTTTGCCCAGTTCTTGAAGACGATAAAGTCGAATCCTCTTTATCCGACGTTGTCGGTAATGGTTTTAAGGTCGATGAAGAGGGCTCTTTACGATTCGACCCAAATCGGCCACTTTGGTCTCGCGAAAAAATTCTATGCCCACTTCACTTCGCCGATTCGCCGCTATCCCGATTTGACGCTTCACCGTCAGCTCGCGGCATATCTCGACGGCAAGGATGCGCGCGTTCCGCCGAAGACTCTCGCAAAATGGGCAGAATGGGCGAGCGAGGCGGAGGAGATTGCCGCGGAGGCCGAGCGCGGGCTTTTGGAGATCAAGAAGTACCGCCTTCTGGAGGATCAGCTTTCGGGCCGCAGAACGATGGAGTATGATGCGGTAGTCTCGAAATGCACTCCCTTCGGGTGCTTTGTCGAGATTCCCGAGATTTCGGTTTCAGGGCTTGTGCATGTTTCGCTTCTGTCCAACAGGTTCGTCGAATTCAACGAGTCCGATCATTCGCTTTCCGCGCCGGGAGGCCAACGCTGGCGTATAGGCCAGAAGATGAGGGTATACGTGTTCAAGGTCGATTTCAGGCAGCGTCGGATAGATTTTGCGCCCGTCAGAACAGGGAGAAGGTAAAATGGAACTGTCATTGTTGATTAACAAGTTCAATATCAAAGGTCGTCTCGTTTCGCTTCGGCCGTTCGGCAACGGCAATATCAACGATACGTATTTAGCCATATACCGCAATACGTTTACGGAGACTCAGGTTATTCTGCAACGTGTCAACCGCAACGTCTTTCCCGAGCCGGAAATCGTCATGTCCAACATGCACGAAATCACGAAGCATTGTCACGAGAAACTAGAGGACGACGCCGACAAGGGGCGCGACGATCGCGTCTGGCAGATGCCCCGCATCATCAAGGCAAAGGATTCGAAGGATTACGTCCGCGACGACAACGGTGAGGTATGGCGCGTGATTACGCGTATAATGTCCGCAAAGGCTTTTGACGTCGCCCAAGGCCCCGAACACGCGATGGAGTGCGGAGCGGCGCTCGGCCATTTCCACTATCTCATAAGCGACATGGATCCGGGCCTTATAAAGGATCCTCTGCCGGGGTTTCATATCGCGAGCGGATATCTCGCCAAGTACGACGAGACGCTCGGCAACGCCACCGCCAAGGAGCTTCTGCATTCCTCCATGGAGGCGAGGCGTCTTGAAAAGTTCATTTCAGAACGCCGCGATCTTGCGCTCTGTCTCGAAAAGGCGGAGAAGAGCGGCGAACTTAAAAAGCGAATGTTCCACGGTGATCCCAAGGTAAACAACATCATGATCGATGACGTTACCGGCAAGGGTACGGCGATGATCGATCTCGACACGGTTTCTCCCGGTCTTATCCATGTCGATTTCGGCGATGCGCTGAGATCGATCTGCAATCCAGCCGGCGAAGAGGAGGGGGATCTTGCGAAAGTCGTTTTTGATGAGGATCTCTGCACGGCTTTCTGCAAGGGGTATATGCGCGAGGCCGGGTCGTTTCTCACGGCGGCCGACCGCGAATATCTTTTCGATTCAATAAGGCTTCTGCCTTTTGAACTGGGACTTAGGTTCTTCCAGGATTATCTCGCGGGGAATGTTTATTTCAAGACGCGCCAGCCAGAGCAGAATCTTAATCGCGCCCGCGTCCAGTTCCGCCTGTGCGAATCGATCGAGGCGCGCGAGCGTTCCATTCGCAGCGTCTTGAACAGATTGTAACGTGATTTAAAGGGTGTTCCGCCCGGAATAGTCACCTCAATTCGATTGAATAGATTTTCGACATGTTCGATCTTGTCGAGACATGAGCCTTGCCGTCGCGCATTTCGAAGTTTATATCGAGGTTGGCGGGCGAACGTATGAATTTGATCCGCACGGTGAACCGGTCTGTTTCTGTCCATGCTCCGGCGGCGGCGACGGGTTGTTCTCCGCCTGAGATTCTGCCGAGGGTGTCTGTGTTTTCCTCTTCTGCCGTAAATCTGCCAGTTTCCCATTTGCCGTTGCCTACCCGGATGGACAGTTTCCCGAACCGGTTTTCAATCGTGAGGGTTTTCGTTTTATCGTCATAGCCAATGCCGGAAATGGCGAGGGCGTTGGCGGAGTCGGTTTTTATGTTCTTAAAGGCGTTTAAAGCCGCTGCAGACGGCTCAGCTGTATTTAGGGGAGGGGCGATGAGGAGTTTCGCAGAGCGATCTCTGAGTTTCTTGAGCGCGGCGGGATTCTCGGGGAGAGGCTTCTCCGAAAGCGCAGGGAGAATGGTGTCGTAAAAGGCGTTGAGAGACGGCTTGTTGGAACTGCGTCCGCCGGCGTTGCTGACGAAAATGATGTCTTTATCGGGGACTACGGAGCCTATCTGTCCGAATGCGCCGCACAGACGGAAGGATTCGTGATGACCCATCCACAGCTGCCAACCGTAGCCGAGCTGCCAATCGTCGGGCTTTGCGGCGCCTCCCGACTTTGCTCCGTGGAGCGCGAGAACGGAATCCGTCACGTTGCCGTAGGGCGTTTGAAGGCTCGTCGCCTCCCGGACCCACCATAGAGGCAGGATTCGTTCTCCCTGCCAGACGCCGTTGTTCAGGAGCAGAAGGCAGATTTTAGCGAGTTCCTCGCTTTTGAGCTCATATCCCGAGCCGCCGATAACGGTTGTGCCGTCCTTGAGGCGGGGCCAGTAAGAGGACTTGATGCCGAGTTTGTCGAAGACGCGCGGCTTTAAGTAGGCGAGAAGATCTTTTTCGCCCGTAACCTTGGCGTGGATGAGCGCGAGCATAGCGGTATTTCCGGACATGTACCGGAAGAGCTTACCAGGTTCGTCTTTCATGGGCATCTGATAGAAGGCTTTCGCCGCTTCGCCGGGTGCGGCTGAACGGATGGCTCTGAAGGTGTCGCTTTTCTGTCCGCTGGCCATAGCCATCAAGTCGCGTACCCGCATGTCTTTAAGCCGTTCGTCGCTGTTGATTTCGGCATCTTCCGGAAAGAACTTCACAACCCTGTCGTCGAGCGACATCAGTCTGTCGTCGACCGCGAAGCCTATCGCCATCGAGACGAACGATTTGGAGACGGAATAGAGCGCATGCGGAGTCGATGCGTTGAACGGTTCCCAATGTCCTTCGGCGATGACTTTGCCGTGACGTATGAGCATGTAGCTGTGAACCATACCGTTCTGCTCTTCCAGACGGTCGATGAGAGCTGAAACGGCTTCGCTCGGTACACCCTGGGATTCTGGCGTCGCCCGGGGAAGGGGTTGAGCGCAAAAAATCGGGGTCAGGATAGCGGCTATTATGTTCATGATGATAGAGTCCCTATTTGTTGTCTTGACTATAGTATATCATCTTTTCCCATTCTTCGATATTCATTCATCCGCTGCGCTGTAATCGGTAAGTCATGGAATATCCCCAGTTTTTAGGGCTGAATTTTTGACGTATTCCTGATTTCATTAGATGGAACTGATGTTTTATCATTTGAAAATCCGGAAAAGCGATTCAATATCCTGTACAACAGTAATTATTGTTTAGCCGTCAATGGCTTCGCGCTCTGTTGTTGCTTCCTTGTTGCTATGCTATGTATAAATGCGGCCACGGATTTGTGAAACAGGGAGTTTTGTAGCGGAAGGTTAAGTTTTGCGCTACGCTTAGTTGCGCTTGACGCGCGACCACGAAAACTGAGGCGGTGACGAATCGCACGCAAGGCGCGATTGAATCGTCGATGTCCGCACTCACTTTGAGGCTTCGCCTCAGTGGCGCGTCCATCTCCGCTTCACCCTAACGGGTTTCGTCTCTCGCCTCAGACACGAAAGCCCCTTCGGGGACACGAAAACGCCGCACAAG